>CAZSMV010000027.1:0-12725 GCA_964608215.1 uncultured Staphylococcaceae bacterium | reverse complement strand
ATTTTCCTTCACGGGGCATTGTTTTTTTTTTTTTTAGGTTAAATTAGTTGTAGTTAATATAGGGGGAAGAAAATATATTATGAAAAAAAGAACTAAATTAAGTTTAGTCTTATCGTCTCTTGCAGCTATTGCTATAGCTGGAGCTACAATGGCTGGAGGAACATATGCTTTATTTACTAGTGAAAGCAAAGTAAATATTGCAGTTAATTCAGGTAAAGTAGATGTTAAAGCATCAATTGGAGATTTAAGTGTATATTCACCAACAGAAATTTCTACTGGTGAAAGCAATGAAATTACTAATGATACTAATAGTGCAAATGCTGATACTAAAACCTTTGTTAATGGAGGTACTGCTTCATTAGATGCAGATGGTGCATTAACTCTTTCTAAAGTTACTCCAGGAGATAAAGTATCATTTACTTTTAAACTTAAAAATGAAAGTAACGTTAAAGCACAATATCGTATTGTTATAAGTTGTGATGAAGATGATGGATTATTTAATGGATTAGAAGTTAAATTAGGAGATACTACTGGTTTAACATTTGCTCAAAAAGTTCCAGGTATTACAACTATTACAAAATATGCTTCTATAGAAGAAAATAGTGATGATTTATCAGTACCAATGACTATTGAACTTCCTACAACTGCAGGAAATGAATATCAAGACAAAAAATGTAAGATTGTTTTTAAAGTTGAAGCTATTCAAGGTAATGCTAAAGTTAGTAATGCAGAAGAAGGTGTATTAGAACTTTATAATAAAACTGATCTTGTTAGTTATGGAAAGTTAGAAGGGAATTGGAATTCTGTTACATATAGTGCTGGTTCACCTTTATATGGTTATAAAACAATTAAATTAATGAATGATATTGATTTAAATAATGAAGAATGGACACCACTCAGTAATTTAAGAATGACTTTTGATGGAAATAATAAAACAATTAAAAACCTTAAAATTGATGGAAATAATAGTAAAGGTAATAATTTAGGTTTATTTGCTACAATTCAAGGCCCATATGCCAACCAAAATATTGCTGCTGTTAAAGATTTAACAATTGAAAACGTAGATATTACAAATGGTACAAGTCAAATTGGTGCACTTACAGGATACTCAAATGGTTTAATAGAAAACGTTTCTGTCAAAGGGTCAATTAAAATGATTGGTCAAGAATATATTGGTGCTATTGTTGGAAAGACTTATGAAAATGAACTTAAAAATTGTAGTGTTGATGGAGGAAGTAAGGACACTAGTTATATAAAAGCTCAATCTGGAGATCAAAAAAATGTTGGTGGTATTGCAGGTTGGACCAACGATGGAAGTGATGGGACAATTATTAGTGGTTGTAGTGTTAAAAACATTTCACTATATGGTAAAAAGACAATTGGTGGTATAACTTCAACCACTCAAAATAATGGTTCAATTTCAAATTGTACAGTTGAGAATGTTGATATTAAAGTTAGTGTTGCTTCAAATGATCACGTAGGTGAAATTTTAGGTAGATATGTTTTAAATGGTAGTGTTCAAACAACAATACCAGAAGAAAAAGTTACCAATTGTACAGCTACTAGTGTAAACATCACATATAACAATTAACAATTTATTCTAATAAAAAAATCAGCTTGCTCCGTGAAGGAAATTACCTTCACGGAGTTTGTTTTAGTTTTATGAAAGTAAAAAAACTCTAAGAGTTTTTTTAAGTTTTACAAAGAATCATTGAAGTCCATATTTGATAATATCTACTATATTGGATAAACAATTATAGTAAAAAAGGTGAATTTCATTCATGTGGTCTTGTTTTTTTCTTATTTTAATGTATAGTTTAATTAGTTATTGGGGGTTAAAGATTCTTAAGATATTATCTTAAGAAAAAAATAGTTTGAAGCGGTTATTAAAAATCACTTTAGGAAGTTTATGTGTAACTGTATCCCTTGTTGGGATTCTTTTGTATTTAAATTTAAAAAAAGGTGAAAAATTAGATAATGTAACAACTATAGAAATTAATGATGAAATAACTAAGAATCTTAATGTTGATCTTAAAGATATTGCTCCAGGAACCAAAACTAAATATTTAATTAATATTGAAGGTTTAGAGTTATCTTCATTTAATGTATCTCTTAGTTTCTATGAAAAAAATAATCCTGGAACTTTAAGTGAATATCTTACATTATCCTTAACTGCAAATGATTTTAATGTTACTAAGAGTTTAAAAGAAATTTTAATTAATAAAGATACATATGAATTAGGTAATGACGTTAGACAAATATCATTAGTATATTTAATGGATGAAAGTGTTGGTAACGAAGCACAAGATACATATGCTAATTTTTATATAGATTTAAAAGCATCAAAAAAAGAAGAAACAACAAATAAATAGGGTTTTATATGAAAAAAGATACAAAGAAGAAAGAAACAAGAAAAGAAGAGCAAGAGCAAGAAGAAGGTAAGAAACAATCTAAAGCAGGGAAGGCAGTTAATATTATTTTTAACATCTTGCTTGGAGTTTTTATTGTTTGTGCAGCTTTTGTTTTAACAATTAGTGTAGTTTCTAAAAAAGATAGTGATGGAACTGCTACAATTTTTAATACTCAATTACGTTTTGTTCAAACTGATTCTATGGATGCTTGTGAACAAACTGATGTAAGTCAATATAAAATTAAATCTATTAAAGCTAAATCTTGTGTATTTGTTAATGTTATTCCTGAAGATGAAGAAGAAAGAAATAAATGGTTAGATGAAATTGAAGTAGGAGACGTTTTAACATTTAGATATGTTTATACTAAGCAAGAAACAATTACCCATAGAGTTGTTAATAAAGTAAGTAATGAGAGTGGCGGATATATAATTACTCTTGAGGGAGATAATAAATCTTCTACAACTGGAGTATTGAAGCAAACGATAAATACATCGGATGTCGATTCACCAAATTATATTGTTGGTAAAGTAGTCGGGCAAAGTTATGTTTTAGGCTTAATAGTTTACGCTATGAGGTCTACGTTAGGAATAGTGTTAATTATTATCATCCCCTGTTCTATTATTATTATCTATAACGCTATCAAAATTGTTAGGGTATGCGCAGGAGATAGAAAAGAAAAAGCAAGGGCCCAAGTAGAGAGTCAAAATAAAGAAATAGAAGAATTAAAGAAACAATTAGAAATGCTTAAAAAAGCTGAATCTAATAAAGAAAAAAGTAAAAATGAGGGGGATTAAATATGGAATACGAAACATTGATTATTATATTTATTATTGCTTTATTAATACTTGCATTACTTTGTATTGCTCTTATGGTTTTTGAACTTGTTACAACAATTTTAGAAAAGGTTAAATTGAAAAAAGAGAAAGATCCTTCTTTAAAAAAAGATAAAAAAAGAGAAAGTTAAAGAAGAATCTAAATTAGATGTATCAAAATTTGAAAATAAAGTTCAAAAAAATCCGAAAAAAGCAGAAACTACTGCTATTAAATAGTTATAATTTTTAAATTAAGAATATAATTATTTATATATAAATATTTATAGGGGGATGAATATGAAAAATAGAAAAAAGACTGCATTATTATTAACTACATTAGTTGGTTTAATGCTTGGTGTTTCTTTGTTAATTGGTGGAACATATGCATTATTTACTGCTAAAACAAGTATTACAAATCATTTAAGTGCCGGAAATTTAAATGTTTCTTTATTAAGAACTTCTTATACAAAAACTTATATAGATGCTGATGGTTATTTAAAAGAAAAAACTGATAACAATGAAAAAGATTTTTCTGGAACAAGTAGTGAAAATGTTTTTGGTATTGAAAATAACGAAGTTATAGTCCCAACATCTTCCTATACTGCAAATATGAAGTTAATGAATGGTAAAAAAAGTGGATCAACTTATGTTAAAAGTTCGGTAGCTTTTACTTATAATGTCAAACTTAGTGTAGGTACTGGTTCAGACACTGCTTTAACTTCGCAATTAAATGTAACTATTAAGCAAGGAAGTACAACAGTATCTAAAAAATTATCTGAATTTGGTACTGAATCAACACTTTTTTCAGGAACAATGACTTTAAAAGATGAATATCAAATATTTTCAGTTACTCTTGCTTTTCCTGATTTAACCTCTAATAATTCAGCCCAAAATAAGAGTGCAACTTTTGATTTGATAGTTGAGGCTGTACAAAAAACAAAAGCTTAATAAAACTAATTAAGGATAATAATATGAATAAGAAAACCAAAGTAAGTATTATATTATCCGCATTAGCTGCGATTGGCGTAGCTTCTTCAGTTATGGCTGGAGCAACTTACGCTTTATTTACTAGTGAAAGCAAAGTTAATATTGCTGTTACTAGTGGTAAAGTTAATGTTACAGCTACAATAGATTCTTTAGTTGCTTATTCACCAACAAGCATTGGGGATGACAATGCAAGTAGTAACCTAGATAATGCTGCAACAAATAATAATGATGAACATAAATTCAAAAATGGTGGTACAGTTTCAATAACTAATAATTCATTAATCCTTAACAACATGACTCCAGGCGACAAAGTTACATTTAATATAAATATTGAAAATAATAGCAATATTGCTATTAAATATAGAACTAAAGTAACTGATGAAACAACATCAACTGAATCTAATTTATTTAGTCAATTAGTTATTAAAATAGGAGACAGTTTAACGATTACTAATGAAACTACGTCAACTAATTGGGCAGAGGTAAGCCCTAATGTTTCTATAAATTCATTAAATTGTTCAGTTGAATTACCTTCTTCCGTTGCTGATGAATATCAAGATAAATCTTGTACTTTGTCTTATACTGTTGAAGCAATACAAGCGAATAAGGCAACTGATTGAAAAATAAAATTTATATTAATATATTTTATATTGGTTCTATAAATTCTATTGTGTGATGCATTTATTTTTATCCCACCATAGAATTTATAGAGCCGAGAACATTAGATTTTGAAGAATTCTTATGGGTAGAAGGATTTAATGATGAACAAGTTTCATATATAAAAGATGTTTTTAAAGAAAGAAAGCCTTTATCTAATTCGATGCATGAAACATTTAGTGCATTTTTTAGAGAATATTTTTGCATTTGTGGATTTCCTGGAACTGTTAAAACTATGTATTAACAAATAATATTTATTCATCATTATTAATCGCTAGAAGAATTTCTAATGATTTGACAACTGATTTTGGCAGAAGACGTGGAATAAATACAAAATATAAAGTTTATGCTTATGGTTTATTTGCACTTGTAGATGGAGCAACAATTCAAGATTTTAAATTAACAAATGTAAATATTGATACAACAACCTTTAGTCAAGCAGATGGTGATTCAGTTGCAGCTTTAGTTGGTTATGTTACTGGTAATGCAACAATTAAAAATATTTCTGCTAGTGGATCAATTAAAGCATTTGATGCTGTTGGTGGTATTGTTGGAAGATGGTATGAAATAAGTGGAACTGCTACCACGACTGATTGCGTTAATAATGCAAGCATTGAAGCTTATGGTGCAAAAGCGGCTGGTATTCTAGGATTTGTTAATAAATTTGAAGATTCTGGAAAAATTACATTTACAAATTGTAAAAATACTGGAAGCGTTAGTGCAACTTTTGCTGCAGATGGTTTAGCTACTACTCCATTAAAGAATAATGTTGATAAATATGAAAAAACTAATTGTTCAAGCGGTGGAACTATAGATGCTGGGACAAATAACAAAGATTATGGTATCTTGCAATAAGATAATAACTAATGCAGTTGTCAATCGAAAATTGAGCCACTTGCTTGTTGAAAATTGAGCCACCTAATTATTGAGTGGTTTTTTATTTAGCCACTCTTTTGTTTGCTTAACTCTATACGAATCTCCTAAAATTTGTATTATATTTGCTTTATATCTCGGTTTTTCCTCTCAAAGTCATTTTTCAAATGTTTTTTCTAAATACGTAAAGCTGTCGCCAAATGAATATCGAATTTTGCAAAAAAGAATATAAAAATAATTTATTTGGAATTCAATATGCGGGATGATTTCCTTAAGATAATTGAGAAAATTAATAAACAAAAATGTGATTTTTTCTTATTTACGCATTTTTAAACAATAGATGCATTGATAGGGCTTTTACTATATTGAGTCCTGATTTTGTTGCAAAAAAATATTTATGAACTCCAAATTTTTCTTTTCTTTAGAAAAATTTGGAGTTTGATTGAATTTTGTTTTATTTTATATTTTTTTATAAAATTGTAATTTATTCGTTAATATCGAAATATTTTTAATTGATTTAATTAAAAATATATCAACTCCAAATTTTACCATTTTTGGAAAAATTTGGAGTTTAGTAGTATAATAATATCGAAAAGGAGATTTTTATGATTTATAAAAGAAAAATATTAGATCAAGTAATTTTAAGCACAAAAGAATATCCTATAACTTTAGTTACGGGTGCTAGACAAGTTGGTAAAACAACATTGGTTTCTTATTTTGAAAAAGAAATGAATTATAAATATATATCCTTTGATGACTCGGAAATATTAGAAGAAGCCAAAAAATCAGCAAAAGAATTTTTAAAGAAATATGGAACTCATCTAATTATTGATGAAGTTCAAAAATATGAAGAAATATTTATCGAAATCGAAAAAAATGTTAACGAAAAAAGAAGAATAGATGGTTCTTTTAGCGCTAATGGTATGTATATTCTTACTGGTTCTGAAAAATTTAGTTTAATGAAAGATGTTAGCGAATCGATGTCAGGTAGAGTTGGAATTATTGAAATGCAAACCTTAAGTCAAGCAGAAATTAGAGGATGGGAATCTAGTCCTTTTACAATTAATAATGAAAAATTATTTAATATTTCTAACAATAGAAATTTGACCGAAGATGAATTATATGAATCAATTGTAAGAGGTTTTTATCCTGCAAGATGGGAAATATTAAATCAACCAATTAAAAATTATTATTCTAATTATATTAAAACTTATATTGAACGTGATGTTTTAAAATTAATTAACTTAAAAGATAAATTAAAATTTGAAAATTTCTTAAAGGTAATTGCCGCATCAACTGGTCAAGAGTTAATAATTAATAATATTGCAAAAGTGGTGGGGATTGATAATAAAACAGTTTTATCTTGGATTACTATTGTTTTAACAAGTGATATTATTTCTCTTCTTTCTCCTTTTAATGAATCTTCGATAAATAAACAAATTGTTAAAAGACAAAAACTTTATTTTTCAGATACTGGTCTTGCTTGTTATCTTTTAGGAATTGATACTCCTAAAACACTTTTTATGTCAAGCTTTAAAGGAAGAATTATAGAAACTTATATTTATAATGAAATTAGGAAATCTTATTTAAATGAAAATATTCCTTTTAATGCTTTCTACTATAGAGATAAAAATCAAAATGAAATTGATTTAATAATATTAAATGATGGTAAACTCGACCTAATCGAATCAAAATCAGGAAAGAATTTTGGAAGCAGTAGTGTTAAAGGTTTTAAAGCGTTAGAAAATACATCTTACGACATCAATGGCAAATGTTTAATTTGTACTGCTTTAGAACCATATAAAATATCATCAAATATTTATGCTTACCCTTTAAATGTTATTTAGCAAATTACAAAAAATAATGATATTGTCAATAGAATTATAATATTCTAAAATCTTACAGCTGAAATTTTTTCGTATATACGCATTTTTTAATTTGAGATTTTTTTAGTTTATTTATATATAGATTATTTGCAAAGATTTTTAAATATTACTTTTTATAAAGTTGGAGTTTTATTTTTTTGTGCAAATTAATTTGCCACAAATCGATTTGTACAAAAATAATATATTGATAAATCACCAAATTTTACTTCAATAAAAGATTATACACTTCTAACTTTTTAAAAATTTTTGCTTTAAATGGCAGTTATGGGGGATAAATTATGAAAAAACTAAAATTATCCCCCATAACCTTAAAATATAGTAATCGAATAGAAAGAAAATATGCATCATTAGATAAAAAAGAAATAATTATCGAAAATATTTTTATTATTAGTAACACTTTAATTTTGAAAATAGAATGTGAGTTCAATTTTCAAATGAGATTGTTTTTGACATTTTTTGTAAAAACAAGTATCATATATTTGAAAAGAAAAATATATTATGTTTATGGATGATTTAAATAAAAATTTTAAAAAAGATGAACCTATATTCATTGAAGATATTTTGGAAGCTTTAAAAGAATATTCTAGAGCTACTATTTTTCGTAATATTGCAAAAGCAAAAGAGAATAATGAATTAAAACAATTTTCAAAAGGAATATATTATTTACCAACAACAACAGTTTTGGATGAACCATCTATATTACCAAGTTATTTGGTTGCTAAAAAACGTTTTCTTGTTGATGAAAATGAAGAAGTATGTGGCATTTTTTCAGGCTTAAAATTATTAAATGATTTTAATGTTACAACTCAAGTTCCAAATGTTCTTGAAATTGTTACAAATAAAGAATCTTCTAGAAAAAGAGAAATTGTTATTGGTTGTACAAAATATATTTTAAGAAAATCCAGAACAAACATAACCAATGATAATTTTGAGGCATACATAGTTTTAGAATTGTTTAATGATTTGAACGGAAACGAAATACTTAGCAATGAATCAAAAGAATCTTTGATGAAATATTTAAAGAAAACCGATTTAACAAAAAATGAATTATTAGAGATGGGAACATTTTTTCCAAATAAAGCAACAAGAAAATTAAGAGAAAGTGGAGTATTAAATGAGATTAGATAAAAATAAAAATGATTTTACTAATTTAATAGTTGCAACAAATAGTTTTACTGGTTTTGATTATTTTCTAATAGAAAAAGATTTTTATGTCACTTTACTTTTAAAAGAGGCAAGTAAGAAAAATAAAGGGTTTAGTTTTTAAAGGTGGTACTAGTTTATCTAAATGCTTTAAAATTATTGATCGATTTTCAGAAGATATTGATTTAAGTTTAAACAATAATTTTTTTAGTCAAAAATATAAACGAGAATCTATAAGACAAATGGTTGATATAATTGAAAAATTAGGATTAAAATTGCTAAACAAAGATAAAATTCTTTTGCATACCCATGGAACATATAATTGTTTTAATATCAAATTCCCTTCCATTTATAATGCGATAATTGGAGTTGAACCAACTATAAAGTTAGAACTTGTCTATATAGAACGCTCATATCCTACAAAAATAAAAGAAGCTTCTTTTTATATTGCTGAATTCTTAGAAAATAATAGTCGTAATGACCTTATTGAAAAATACGAGCTTGAGCCTTTTAATATTTGGGGTTCAAAGACTAGAAAGAACATTTATTGATAAAGTTTTTGCAATTTGTGATTATTATATTCTTAAAAAAGAAACAAGAAATTCTAGACATATTTACGATATTTATAAAATTTTACCCAATATTGATCTTAACAATGAAAACATGAAAAAATTTGTTGAAGAAATAAGACAAATAAGAAAGAAAAATAAAAATTGCGTAACTGCTAAAGATGATGCTGATATTAATAAAATTTTAAAAGAAATTATTGATTCAAAATATTACAAAACTGATTTTAATAAAGTTACATCGCTCCTTTTAACTAAGTCGGTTAGTTATGATGAAGCAATTGCATCAATTTATAAAGTTATAGATAGTAAAGTTTTTGAAAAATAAATTAAAAACATTGATGATTTGAAAACTTTATCAACCTTTGATTTTATAGTGATAATTTTGATTATTAAACTAATCATTTTAAGTGACGAACGAGAAAAAAAGTGTTTTGTCGCTTAAAATGACCAATTAAATTATTTTTAAAAAGTATATTAATTGCTTAATAATGACAAATAATGAGGGACCTCGTGAAGGAATTTTCTTCACGAGGTCCTACTAATTTTTTGTATAAAAATAATGATGGTTGTTTTTAATAAATTTCTATAAACAAATGTTCAATTTTTTATAGAATTGGCAACTTTACTTACAATAGTAGATAAAGTTGAAACAAAAATTAACAAAAAAAGTGTCGACGCAATCAAAATAACTTGCTGAAAAGCGGGGGGGGGTTATATTATAAATTATAAATAGGGGGATTTGATTATGAAGAGAAAAACTTCAAAGAAAGGTTTTACGTTAGTAGAACTTTTAGTCGTTATTGGAATCTTAGCAGTTCTTGCAAGCGTTTCAGTAGTTGGCTATCTTTCATTTGTAAAGAAAGCTAATGTCAGTAATGATGTAAGCCTTACAACACAAATGAATACCATTCTTCAAGCAAATGAGGTCGAAGATAATAATGATACACCTCATGAAGCAGTAGAAGAATTAGTTGAGGGAGGGCTTGATGTTAATAAGTTAACTCCAACATCTAATGGATACTATTATGCTTTTGATAGTAAGCAAAATAGAATGTTCTTGTTAGATGACAGTTATGCTCAAGTTGCACCTAGCAACTTAACTATCAGCAGTAGCAAAGTCGATGTATTTGTTCTTGTTGGCAGTGAAAGTGAATTGACTACATTTAATGAACTTGGCTATAGCACTTACATCAAAAATAATTTTAGTTGGAGTGATACAAATAAAAAAGAATTAACTACTAACAAAGGGATTGATGTAGGAAGTAACGCAGATATTACAAAGGTTACATATAATAATGAATCAGCAACTACTGGTCAAACCGTAACAATTCGTACACGTGGTGATGTTACTGAATTAGTTATTAATGCTCCAAAAGATACAGTTAACTTTTATGGTTTTGCAAAAAAAATCGATGTAAAAGCAATAGCTAGTGAATCACTTCATGTTAATGGTACTTGTAGTGAATTAGAAGTTACTAAAGGGCATGTTGAAGTTGAAGAGACTGGTATCGTCTTTAAAGCGACTGTAAAATCATCAAGTGAAAGTGAAACTAGTGAAGCTTCAGTTTCTATTACAAATAATGGTTATATTCAAGAAGCTAATGATGAAAAAACTAAAGAAGCAATTCAAAAAGGTGCAGGCAGTAAAGAAGTTGGTGGTAACTATGAAATTTCATCTTTAGAACAATTAGAAGCTTTTAGAGATACGGTGAATTCAGGAGTTAATTTTGATGGTAAAACTGTTGAATTAGTTAAAGATATTACTTTAAAAAACGGTTGGAAACCAATTGGTGAAGGTTCTAGAAAATTTGCATATAGTGGTGGTGCTACAGCAACATATACCAATACATATTTCAAGGGAACTTTTAAAGGAAATAATCATACAATTTCAAATTTAAATAATAAAAATTTCACCCCAACTAATCAAAGATTAGGAGAGGATAAATATAAAGTTAATCGTCAAGATACTACGCACAATGTTTATGCTTATGGTTTATTTGCACTTGTAGATGGAGCAACAATTCAAGATCTTAAATTAACAAATGTAAATATTGATACAACAACCTATAGTCAAGCAGATGGTGATTCAGTCGCAGCTTTAGTTGGTTATGTTACTGGTAATGCAACAATTAAAAATATTTCTGCTAGTGGATCAATTAAAGCATTTGATGCTGTTGGTGGTATTGTTGGAAGATGGTATGAAATAAGCGACAGCGTTACTGTTTCAAATTGTACAAGTGATGTTAATGTTGAAGCTACAAATGCAAAGGCAGCTGGTATTGTTGGATATTTTAAGAAAGCAGACAACACATCGAGTCCAAAGATTAGATTTACAAGTTGTACTAATAAAGGGAATGTTACTGCTCCTTTTGCAGCTGATGCATTAGCTACTGTTGAACCAGATAAAACTTCTGAAAATACATCTACAATTTCTTGTGATTGGGAATATACTGATTTCTCAAATAGTGGAACAATTTCCGAAGTTAATAAAAAGTATCAAACCGCTGGAAGTTCTAGTGGTGCCGGAAGTAAAAGAACTAAAAATAGTGATTAATCATTCACACATAAACTAATACTTATAAGGAGTTGTTAGAATAATTTCATAACAACTCCTTATTTATAAAAAAAGGATATAGATATGGAAAATATTATAAATAAATTAAAACTTAAAAAAGATAAACAAGGATTTACACTTGTAGAACTCTTAGTAGTTATTGCAATTCTTGCAGTCTTAGCCTCTGTATCTGTTGTAGGATACTTAGGATTTACAACTAAAGCTAAACAAAGCAATGCAAGAACTGAAATAACTCAATTAAGAGAACTTATTAGAGGCGAACTCATTGATGGAAAAGAACATACATATACTTATAAAAAAGCAGCATCATCAAATAGTAGTTCATCCACTCAATATACTACTGCCGAGGATACTGCGAAAGATAGTACAGTAACTTTTAAATATGGTTTTGAAACAACAAATTCTTCAACTAATTATACATTAGCTTTTACTTTAGATAATCCAACAGAAAATGATTCAGGTTCTAGCATTTTAAAAGGAAGTTTTACAGATTTAAGCAGTTTAAAAGGCGAGATTATTGTTTGTACTTCTTCTAGTGAAACCGCTAATACAGAATCAACTTTATACACAATTTCTGAAATTTATTATAAAACCGATGGTGTTTATGCTAAGTGGACAATAAAAGATGATTCAATTTCAGATGAAGGAACTTCAATTAGCAGTGATAAGAAAGATTTTTCATATACAACAACAAATCAAACTGGAAGTACAAAATAATTTTAGTTAGTCCTAAATCCCTATCCTCTTTTGAAGATTAATTGTAAGCGTAAAATAATCCGTCGATTTTAAATTCTATTCTCGCAGTTTAAAAT
>CAZSMV010000026.1:0-13421 GCA_964608215.1 uncultured Staphylococcaceae bacterium | reverse complement strand
TTCGAGGAGAACCAGCTATCTCCCAACTCGATTGGAATTTCTCCCCTATCCACAACTCATCCGCGGGCGTTTCAACGAACGTCGGTTCGGACCTCCAGTGGGTTTTGCCCCACCTTCATCCTGGTCATGGATAGATCGTCGGGTTTCGGGTCTATATCATCATACTTATGTTCGCCCTATTCGGACTCGCTTTCGCTACGGCTCCCTTTCTTCAAGTTAACCTCGCATGATAATAAAACTCGCCGGCTCATTCTTCAATAGGCACGTTATCACCCTTTAACGGGCTCTAACTTTTTGTAAGCATACAGTTTCAGATTCTTTTCACTCCCCTCCCGGGGTTCTTTTCACCTTTCCTTCACAGTACTTGTTCACTATCGGTCACTAGTTAGTATTTAGCCTTATGGAGTGGTCTCCACACATTCCAACAGGATTACACGTGCCCCGTTGTACTTTGGAACTCACTAGGGGATTAAATAAGTTTATATACTGGACTCTCACCATCTTCGGTAGGCCTTCCCAGACCTTTCTACTGTTATTTAATTCATCCCATGTTGTGGTCCGAACCCTATAATAAATTATAGTTTAGGCTCCTCCGCTTTCGCTCGCCGCTACTGACGGAATCGATTAAATCTTTCTTTTCCTCTAGGTACTAAGATGTTTCAATTCCCTAGGTGTGTCCTCGTCTTTGATAAATCAAAGATCGATAATATTCTTATGAATATTGGGTTTCCCCATTCGGAAATCGACGGATCAAAGCTCACACCAGCTCCCCATCGCTTATCGCAGGTAGTCGCGTCCTTCATCGTCTACTAGTGCCAAGGCATCCACTGTACGCCCTAATTAACTTAACTTCGTAAAATTTTTGGTTTTAGTTTTGTCTTAACAAAATAATTCGTTATATTGCAATGATCTATTTGATTACTCAATTAAATCTTACGCAATTTAACAGAAAGAACATGTTTTATTAAATATCTAGTTTTCAAAGAACAATTTTTGAGAAAATACTCTTCTCTCAAAACTATATAGATGCGTTTTCAAGAAATACGTCAAATTCTTGAATAATAACCTAGAAATATAGGTTTTAAAATATTACACACTGACTTATTTTAAGTCAGTTCCATTTCTCCATAGAAAGGAGGTGATCCATCCCCACGTTCCCGTAGGGATACCTTGTTACGACTTAACCCCAATCATCAGTCCTACCTTAGACGCCGCCCTCCTTACGGTTAGGCTAACGGCTTCAAGTATTACCAACTCTCATGGTTTGACGGGCAGTGTGTACAAGCCCCGAGAACGTATTCACCGCAGCATGTCTGATCTGCGATTACTAGCAATTCCAGCTTCATGAAGTCGAGTTGCAGACTTCAATCCGAACTGAGGCCATCTTTATGAGATTCGCTCCACCTCGCGGTATTGCAGCTCTTTGTAATGGTCATTGTAGCACGTGTGTCGCCCAGGACATAAAGGGCATGATGATTTGACGTCATCCCCACCTTCCTCCGATTTAACATCGGCAGTCTTCTTAGAGTATTCAACTGAATGTTAACAACTAAGAACAAGGGTTGCGCTCGTTGCGGGACTTAACCCAACATCTCACGACACGAGCTGACGACAACCATGCACCACCTGTATGAGATATGACTATGACCTTATTTCTAAAGCTTTTAACTCTATGTCAAGTCCTGGTAAGGTTTTTCGCGTAGCGTCGAATTAAACCACATGCTCCACTGCTTGTGCGGGACCCCGTCAATTCCTTTAAGTTTCAATCTTGCGATCGTACTTCCCAGGCGGATTACTTAATGCGTTAGCTTCATTGCTCCATAAAGGAACATTTAGTAATCATCGTTTACGGCGTAGACTACTAGGGTATCTAATCCTATTTGCTACCTACGCTTTCGTGACTAAGCGTCAGTATTGTGCTGGTTGGCCGCCTTCGCCACCGGTATTCTTCCATATATCTACGCATTTCACCGCTACACATGGAGTTCTACCAACCTCTCACATACTCTAGCCTATCAGTTTTTAAAGCGAGAATAGGTTAAGCCTATCCATTTGACTTTAAACTTAATAAACAGCCTGCTCACTCTTTACGCCCAATAATTCCGGATAACGCTTGCAACCTACGTATTACCGCGACTGCTGGCACGTAGTTAGTCGTTGCTTTCTCACAAGGTACTATCAAATTAATGTCATTACCTACACTAACCATTTATCCCCTGTAACAGAAATTTACAATCCGAAGACCTTCTACAATCACGCGGCGTTGCTCGATCAGGGTTTCCCCCATTGTCGAAAACTCCCTACTGCTGCCTCCCGTAGGAGTATGGACCGTTCTCAGTTCCATTGTGGCCGTTCACCCTCTCAGGTCGGCTACTGATCCTCGCCTTGGTGGGCTATTATCTCACCAACTAGCTAATCAGACGCAGGCTCATCAATCAGCGAAGCCGAAGCTCCTTTTATAATAAGGAATTTCACCTTATTACGTATTACGGTATTAGCCAAAGTTTCCTCTGGGTATCCCCAACTGAAAGGTAGATTACCAACGTGTTACTCACCCGTTCGCCTCTAATGTATTGCTACATTCGATCGACTTGCATGTATTAGGCACGCCGCCAGCGTTCATCCTGAGCCAGGATCAAACTCTCTAAAAGTTTGTATCTAAGTTCATAATTATTCTGGTTTGAATTTCTTTATCAGAAATTATTGAAGTATTAATAAATATTAATAACTCTTATAAATTGACGTTGTTTCTTGTACATCATCTATATAGTTTTCAAAGATCTCATGCACTTTTTCAATCTCTTGAACAGTGCTTAATAAATATACCATCATACAAATACTCAGTCAATAGATTTTTTAAGAATTTCTCAAATTTTTATTAACTTTATATATTTATATATAGGTATCAATTAATTATCAGTCTTAACGGCTGACAACGTTTAATACTATACATTCATACAACTACCAAATCAAGTACTTTTTAATTAATTTTTATTTTTTTTATTTTTTTAAAAAAGTATGCATCTTATATAAGGTAAAAATATACATAAACTACCAAATTAACTCGAATCTATTTATAAAGTAGTAAATGTATAAATAACTTTTAACTTGTCCAAATAAAATTTACGATAAATTTTATTTGGACTCGACTTATTTGAAATAAAAAATCCTTTATATATAACAAACTTTTTTATTAAACACTTATACATAAAAATAAAAGCACTACCGAAGCAGTGCAATCAAGTTCATTTATGGTGGGTGCTATAGGGATCGAACCTATGACCTTCTGTACGTCAAACAGATGCTCTCCCAGCTGAGCTAAACACCCGTGCTGAACGTTAAATAATATACTATAGGAAAAAAGTATTTTCAACTACTTTATACAGTTTTAAATAAATATATCAAAGGAATAACGCCAGCCAAAGCTTCTACAATAAAAGTAGATCCAACAAGAGGAACATAAGCATTTGCTGAATCAGCTTTCATAGTAGTAACCGCTCTAGTAATTTCAGCAACTCCGCCCAAAGCAAGACCAACAATTGAAATAATCATCGATGCAAATGCAAATATGGAACAAAATTTATAATTGTTATCATAATAGAATTTTATACCTAATACAGCTAAAACCATAGCTGACAAACAAATGACAAATTGCAAATAATCCAAAGGTTTAGCACTATTTGTAAAAGCATAACTAATGCCCATCCAACAACAAGGTATAGAATAAATTAAAACTAAATATAATAAGGATATAAGAGTTGAATCTTCATTTTTTCTAATGATCAAATATGCAGCAAGGCAATAGCCAGCTATAAAAACTGAACTCATTAAACCACCATAAAAAGTTGGGATATAACGAGCACTTAAACCAAAAAATACAACATGACAAAGATAAATAATAGATAAAACTAAATACGTTATTCGAATCATTTTATTTTTATCTAAATTTTTAGTATGACCACCATTTACAGAAATTTTAATTTGTTCGCTTTCAGTTTTTCTCATATCTCTCCTCCTTAAATAAATCAGTTTATATATTATATAGATAAATCAAATTAAACTAAATATTTTTAAAAATTTATCCTTAAATAAATGCCATCTTTACTTTCATTATAAACTTCACCATTATTATTTCTAATTGCCTTTTTTGTAATCAAATCTTTTTTATTTATACCAAAGAATATCGATCCCTTTTCAAAATTGAAGTTATTTTTTATATATTCAATTAATTGATTAAGAGATATTGTAATTAAATCTATGCTCTTAGTTTCTTCGTCAAATAAAATTTCGATATAAACTTCACTTTTTTTAATTTTCTTTAAGTAAAATATAACTAAAAACAGTCCTAAAATTTTCTCTTCATTCATAACTGTAAAAAATACTGCATGTTCGTTATTTGTTAATTTACTATTGCTAAATGCAGAATCAATAATTTCTTGAGTATAGTAGTTCAAAAATGTTGACAACGAACATGTTAATGGGATGCCAAAATGAAAAAAATTATTTTTTGGATTTCTAATCAAAAAATCATATAATTCGCTTGCATAGTCTCTATTAAATGGTTCGACTACATTCATATTTTTATTTTACAATATTAATTTTTTGATTCATAGATATTTTAAAAGCAACAAATCACTATTTTTTCATTCATGGCTTCTAAATTTAAATGCTTCTAAAATTTTACATATTGGCAATTTTAGAAAACCATATATGAATTTTTTTCGACTAAACGAATTATTTTTATCTTTTGACCTATTAGGTGTTTTTTTAAAAAAATAGCATAAAACATTTGCTTAAAATATAAATGGCAATAAAAACTATAATTTTCACTTATGGTGCCGACTATAAGATTCGAACTTACGACCTACTCATTACGAATGAGTTGCTCTACCAACTAAGCTAAGTCGGCACGAAAAGATTATACTTTAAAAATTAAGTCGATTTAACAATTATTTAATTTTTTTGTTAGTAATGTTTCCCTTATGAGGTATTTTGGCCCATTTAGTTCTTTTATTCTTATGGAAGAATCCATCAAAAAAAGCAAAAATAAAATCAAAAAACCAAAAAGAAAAAGTAAATAAACCAAGCATATTTTGCCAAAAAGTAAAACGAAATTGTTTTCTATTTGCAATTAATACACCTCCAGTCCCTATAAAACCTAGAACATAAATTGAAGCCAAAGGAATTAGAGAATGGAGAAATAAATAAATTGTTTTAGAAGACTCGAAATAAAAACTAGTTAAGAATAAAATAAACATCACCAAAAAAGAAATGATGGCAAGAACTATATAAACAACAACTGGCCAAATGAGAAAATTATACTCAAATACCGCTAAATTGCGCACCCAAGGTTTCTTTGCATTGTAATCAATTCCGCGTTTCTTAAATCTATCTTTATTTTGGAGATAACCCCATACCCACCTAATATGTTGTCTATGCATTACTTTATGAGTTTCAGGTTCTTCATCATAATATTGCGCTTCTTCGCAATATCCCATTCTAACATTATGATATGTACAATATGTTGTTAATTCAACATCTTCAGTTAATCCATTAAAAATCCAACCCCCAGCATCTTCGATTATTTCTTTATCAATGAAATAGCCTGTCCCATTAAGCATAATCTTATCAAATAAAATGCTCCTCCCTTTAGAAAAAACACCATTTAACATTGCAAGCTGTATTGCGCTATTAATGGTTATATAATTCTTGGTAGCATTTAAAAAATTACGATAACCAAAGCCAACTTTATAATTACCCGAAATCCTTAAATCATTCATTTTTTCAATATAGTTATCATCAAGTAAATTATCGGCATCAAAAATTAAAAAAGAATCGTATTCAGAATATTTTCCTATTTTTCTTAGATGAAATAGACAATCTTCAATTGCAAAGCCTTTTCTTCTTCTACCATCTAAATTTCTACGATAAGCGATATTATATTTAGCATTTTTTACATATTTAACAGTTGGATCATCTTTAGATTCAACAACAACATAAACATCAAAATATTCTTTAGGATATGTTTGCTTTTTTAAAGAATCCAAAATTCCTCTTATAACTTTGCTTTCATCCCTTGCTGGAATAATTACACAAAAATGTGTATATTTCTTTGCTTTTTCATAAATTCTAGGCTTCTTAAAACTTAAAACAAAGTAAGTAAGATAGTACCAAAAAAATATCAACATAATGACATATGCTATTGCTATTCCTATATCACACCAAAATATAATATTTTCGTAATTGATCATGAATATACCCCTAAAATATTATAGCAATATAATTAATAAAAACTAGTTATTAAAATAAAAAAAGATGGACAGGAACCATCTAATTTCAAATTTGGTTGCGGGGGAAAGATTTGAACTTTCGACCTCCGGGTTATGAGCCCGACGAGCTACCAGGCTGCTCTACCCCGCGATACGTATTTATATTAGCACGCTACAAGTTAAATGTAACTGTTTTTTTAGTTTGGCGGAGAAAGAGGGATTCGAACCCTCGCTAGAGCATAACCCTACTATCGGTTTTCAAGACCGACCCCTTCAACCGCTTGGGTATTTCTCCAATTAGCCATTTAATTTAATTGGTGGACCATCTAGGACTTGAACCCAGAACCTAACCGTTATGAGCGGTCCGCTCTAACCAATTGCGCTAATGGTCCAAGTTTGGTACCAGCGAAGGGATTTGAACCCCCGACATGCCGGGTATGAGCCGACCGCTCTAACCAACTGAGCTACGCTGGCATATTATGGTGGAGCCACGGAGAATCGAACTCCGAACTTAAGCTTGCAAAGCTAACGTTATCCCATTTAACTATGGCCCCATATCTGCCAACCTGAACAGCGCTTAGATATTATAAATAAGTTTGACTTTCTTATCAATAGAATTTTGTATGCTACATTTTATAATTTTTGTATTAGTAAGATTAAATAATTTCAAATATAATAATTTTTAGCGAGGTTATTTTTATGAAATTATTATGCATTCTTACAAATGGATTTGAAGATATAGAAGCAATTGGAACAATAGCTATTTTGAGAAGAGCCGGAATAACAATTGATGTCTATTCACTACACGGAACTAAAGCAAAAGGAAGATATGATATCGAGTTATCAAATTTGTGTGATTTAAACGAATTAAATTTAAACGAGTATGGTTGCTTATTTATTGCGGGTGGTCCTGAATATATTGAATTAGAGCACAACGATTTTTTTATTAATATAGTAAAAGATTTTTACAAGAAAGAAAAATATATTGCATCTATTTGCGCAGGTCCTACAATTTTAGGACATTTAGGTTTTTTAAAAAATACTAAATACACTTGCTTTAAGTCATTGAATGAAAACTTTGGTGGAACATATATTGATACTTATTGTGTTAGCGATAAACATATGATCACTGGCAGAAGTGCTGCTGCAGTCATTGATTTTGCTTTTTTAATAATTAAAACTTTATTTGGTGAAGAACTTGAAATAAAGGTTAAAAATCAAATTTATTATTGATTCTTTTTTAATCGCTTATCTTCATCTTTTAAATAATCTAAAAATTTAAATTTTATAGGATGGTATGAATCTTTTCGCTTTAGATCTGAAGGATAACCAAGTAAAAGTGCCAAAATTGGTTCGTACTTTTCGTCATGAAGAATAACCTTTCCTTTTGGTAAAGAATTTACTTTATAATTTTTATAAAAATTATTAATTTTGTTTGTAAAACAAACACCAAGACCAAATTTTAATGCTTTACGTTCTAATAAACTTGCTATCATACCACAAGATATATCACAAATTGTTTTGTTATCCTTATAAGTGTTCTCATCAATTCCAATTATTATCATTGCTTCTGCCTTATAAGTTATATCTTCCCCTTTGAAAAATTCCTTTAAATGTTTACTTAAATGGTTCATTGCTTCAAGGTTAACGATGGTAAATTGAAATTCATTATACAAATTTTCTCCGACCGCAGATGAAAAACCACAATTAACAATTTTTCTTAAAATTAAATCATCAACATCTATTTTTTTAAAGGCTCTGCAACTCCAGCGACTAATTTTATCGCTCATAAGTGATCCCCCTTCGAGTCTCTTTATTGACTGCTTGTTATATTTATTGTTTCATTTTTTATGGCCTTTAATCAATACTTTTTTTAAAGAAAAAATTTTCAATTTTCTAGAAAATTGATTTTTTTGATATTTTCCTTTAAATAGCAAATATTTTAAATTTAGTTATAATGGTTTCATGAAAAAAAATAAAACTAGATATGCAAGGAAGATTAAAATAAAAATTAAAGATATATTTAAACATAATAAAAATTTTGCACAACCATTGGAAGAAGAAATTGCAAATCAAAAAAATGCCAAAACATCTAATGGCCTGCCATTAATTTTAGGATATTTAGGTGTTTTCTTAATTGTTGCTGGAATTATTATCTTACTTCCACTTATAACAATGTGTTTTTATAGATATGAATTTAGTAGATTTCTAGCTTTTTTAATTCCTAGTGTTTTATCGATAGGTGTTGGATTTGGACTATCTTTGTTATTAAAAAATAGAGAGCAAGTTAAATTAGGAAAATATCAAGATTTTGTATTACTTGTTTTAATTTGGGTGTTTTGTTGCTTATTTTGTGCAATTCCCTTTTCATTGCCAGATTACATAGGATCTTTTAGAATTGGAGGACTCGGTTTAAATTATCTTCAAAGTTTATATGAAACTGTTTCTGGCTTTGCCACTTGTGGATTAAGTGCGCTAAGAGGTGATATTTCTCCAACAAATCTTTTAAATGGCGATGGTCATTGTTTCCTTTTTTACCGATCTTTACTTCAATTTACAGGAGGTGTCGGATTTGTCTTACTTTTAACATGTGTTTTAAGTGATAACCAAGGAATTTCCTTATACTATAGCGAAGGTCATACAGATAGATTACTACCAAATTTATATAAATCTGCAAAATTGATATTTGGAATATACCTTTCTATAACCATCATTGGAAGCCTTGTTTTATGGCTTTGTGGCATGAATGAATGGACAAAAATTAATCGCCCACTGGGTTGCGAAAATGACCCAGAATATGCCTCATACTTTGAGGCCCTTTGCACGACAATGTCTAGTGTATCAAGCGCTGGATTCTCAACAAGAGACATGAGCATTTATGCATACAATAATCTTGCTATTGAAATAGTTGTTGAAATTTTAATGATTCTAAGTGCAACTAATTTTCTTTTATTATTTTTGTTCTTCACATTTAAATTCAAGAAAGCCTTCAAAGATTTAGATATGAGAACAACTATTTTTAGTGCGCTTTTTTTCATACCAACATTAATAATTATAACAAGTATCGTGCCAAGTTTAACGAACTATAAATTAAATTTTGGAGAAAGTATAAGATATGATGTATTCTTCTATATTTCATCTATGACTACTACAGGATTTAGCAATGCACCATCATTAAATTCAACATTTAGTACACCTGTTATCTTTTTATTAACGCTTGTAATGTGTATAGGCGGTCAGCAAGGTTCAACAGCAGGTGGTATAAAAATGTATCGATTTGGAATTATTGTTAAATCCATGTATTGGTCTCTTAAAGAAAAGTATTCTGCTCAAAATATAATTTATCCACATTACATATACAAATACGGACAAGATCGTGCTCTTTCACAAAAAGAAATATCCGATGCATGTACATATGGAACTTTATATATGATTTTGTTGTTTGCAATTACTATACTTTTTGCAATGTGTACGAATGGTCAATATGATTTTATGTTAGTTTTATTCGAAACTTCTTCAGCATTAAGTAATGCAGGAATCAGTTCAAGCATTGAATATATGAATAACAATTTTTTAGTCATTTTAATTACGATTACAATGTTTGTTGGCAGACTTGAATTATTCACATTTATTTATGCTGGCAAAAAACTTTTTCAAGATACAAAAAACACTTCTATACAAGTGATAGAAAAAATTAAAAATAGTAGAGAAAAAAGCAATTAGATTTCAAGTTTCTAATTGCTTTTTTAAAATTCATAAATGATTTTTTATCATCATTTATGAATTTTACTTGATTGTTGCGTGTTTATTTTTTTATTGCTAAGAAAGTATCGTAGGCTAAACAAAGTGTTTCAAGACAAAAACAAACTATTGCAATTATATAGCCAATGCCCCATTTAAATGAGCTAGGATCAATAGTTAAATTGTCGGTTGAATTAGCAAGTGCGTACCCATTAACAACAAAGAAAACCATAATAGTTCCTATTAAAGCAGCTGCACAAGCAAAAAAAGCAATTATTTTATTTTTAGATCCAAAAATACCAACAATACCACCAGCTAAAGCTAGTACAAAAGCAATGCACCCAATTGCATTAAAAGAAAAATCAGTTGAAATAGCATTTGAACTATTTCCAAAGGCGCTATTCATATAGAACATAACATCATGTGTTCCGCCAAAAACAACACCCAATCCTGGATAATTTGCTTTACCTGAACCAGAAAAGCCAAGAACACTTAATGATCCTGAATCTACGTAGATAAAACCATTAGTGAATACCATACAAAATCCAACAATTGCTAACAAACAAGCAACACAACTAACAACAAATCCTAAATTTAAGCCTTTCTTCTTTTTTGCCATATTTAGAAACCTCCTAAAATAATTTTAGATATTTTTAACAAGACGTTCAACAAAAAATTCAACAAATGTCTAAATAATTTATAAAATCAATACTTCCCATTAAATCGGATATTTTTATAAATTCCTATTTCTATTTTATTAACTCTATTGTAAAATATTTTCATAGTTGAAAGACGAAAATAAATAATTAATTCAATGTTAGAATACAAGGAGGATAATATGGAATATTCTGCAGAGAACATCCGAAACATTCTAGTTTTGGGACATCAAGGGACTGGTAAAACTACTCTAGTCGAAACATTACATAGTATTACCACAAATTCAAAAAAAGGAACTGTTGAAAATAAAGATACTTTGAGTGATTTCACAAAAGAAGAACAAAATCGATTAAGTTCTTGTCAACTTTCGATTGTTCCAATTTACTACAAAAATTACAAATTAAATTTAATTGATATTCCAGGTAACGATGATTTTATTTATGAAGCATTAGGCGTTATGGATATTGCAAAAGGTGCAATTCTTTGCATTGATGCAAGTAAAAAAGTTGAAGTCGAAACAATTAAACATTATCGTCTTTTAAGAAAACACGGCATTCCAACAATTATTTATGTTAATAAAATGGACAAAGAAAATATTGTCTATGAAGAAATTTTAGAAGATATTTCAACAAAATTAGATAAAAATGGCCCTATTTCATTTGTTTATCCAATGGGTCATCAAGAACAATTTGATGGATTCGTCAACGTAATTACAATGAAAGCAAGAAAATATAATGGCAAAGAATGTGTTGATGAAGAAATATATCCAGATAAGAAAGCTAAAGTTATTGAACTTCATACAAAAATTGAAGAACAGGTAGCTTTGACTGATGATAAATATTTAGATAAGTACTTTGGTGGCGAAACATTAACAATGGAAGAAATTCATAAAGGCTTACATTTAGGTGTTTTAAGTGGGCAATTAACTCCTATCCTTTGTGGTTGTACAACAAAATGTATTGGTTTACACACAATGTTACAAATGTTAGTTGACTATTTGCCATCCAGTTGCGATTTAAAACCATATAGCGGTAAAAATGAGAAAGGCGAAAAAGTAGAAAGAACAACTTCATCAACCGAACCTTTCAGTGCTTATGTTTTCAAAACATATTTTGATCCATTTAAGGGTGTCGTCAATGTTATTAAAGTTTTAAGTGGTGAATTGCATTCTGGTGATGAAGTCTACATTCCAAGATTAAATGAAACTGTAAAAGTTAATAATCTTGTATCAATTGAAGGTGGAAATTTTGCACCTCTTGATAAAGTTTTAGCAGGAGATATTGCAGGAATTCAAAAATTAGAAGAACTAAAAACCACTGATAGTTTGTGTGATAAAAATAATATTTTCATTATGGAACCAACAAAGTTCCCTACCGCAGTTTATTTTAGAGCATTGTCATTTTCCGATTCAAAAGAAGAAGATAAAACAATGCAGGCAATAAGTAAACTTCAAATCGAAAATCCTTGTTTAGAAGTTAAGCGAAACAATGAAACAAAACAATTATTAATCGGAGGTTTAAGTGAATCATATTTGAACTTTATAAAAGAAAGAGTTTCAAATTTATTTAAAGTTTCATTAAATATGTCTACTCCAAAAATTGTTTATCGTGAAACAATCAGAGGAAGCGCAGAAGCAGAAGGAAGATATGTCAAACAATCTGGCGGTTCTGGATTCTATGGCATTGTTGTGATGAGATTTGAACCAGCAGAAGAAAATTGTTTTGAAGAGAAAATTTTTGGCGGATCTGTTCCAAAGAACTATATTCCAGCCGTTGAAAAAGGATTCTATGAAGGACTACAAGCTGGACAACTAGCTGGTTTCCCTGTATTAGGTGTTAAAGGAACTCTTCTTGATGGAAAATACCATAGCGTTGATAGTAATGATCTTTCATTTAAAATGGCTGCACAACTTTCATTCAAGGAAGCTTATGCAAAATGTAAACCAACCATTCTTGAACCAATTATGAAAGTATACATTCAAGTTAGCAATGAATATACTGGAAATATTCTTAATGATTTAAATCAACGTAGAGCAAGAATTCTATCAATTGATGAAAAACCAGAAAGCATTCAAGAAATAACTGCTCTTGTTCCCGAAGCCGAAATTCAGGATTATGTTTCAAAATTAAGAGTTTTGACTAAAGGTTCTGGATTCTATAATCGTGAATTTGATTCATATCAAGAAGTACCACAACAAATGGTTGCAAAAGTAATTCAAGAAAATTCTCTTTTAAAGAAATAATAATTTAAACTTAATAGAAAACACCACAAGAATAATTCTTGTGGTGTTTTTATAACTACAAATTTTTAATTCAATTGTAAAAAAATAATTTTCGATTAATTAAATTATTTTCACCTTTAGCAATTGCTTTAGGCATTTTACCTTTGTTTGCACCTTCTGAATCATAAACCTGCAATGTAGCTCCTTGGTTTATGGCCATTTTTTTGCGCTTTCTTCTTTTGCATCAACTTTCTTTGATGTTACTTTTTTGTGTCCAAACATACTTTTCACCTCTCTAATTTTTTTATGTCTATTCAATGATCTTTTCTAGTCATTAATTTATCATCATATATTGAATAACTCATTTTTCGATTTGAAATTTATTTTTGGTTTTAATTCAAAAAGAGATATGTCAATCATCTATTGCTCATTACGCAAAATATGAAATCATAATTCATGTTCACAACACTCATAACATAAAAGACACCAGCATTTCTACTAGTGTCTTAAGTTTCTCAGTGGTGGCCCAGGCG
>CAZSMV010000025.1:0-13473 GCA_964608215.1 uncultured Staphylococcaceae bacterium | reverse complement strand
TATTACTTAAATGGAGCAGGTGACGGGAATCGAACCCGCATGACCAGCTTGGAAGGCTGGAGTTCTACCACTGAACTACACCTGCATGCCCAAATATTATATTAGAAGAAGTGATATAATTCAAGCGTTAATAAATTCCAAAAAGCTTGCTAATTTAAAGAGTTTGCAATAAAGTTTTTAATAGCTTGAGAGTCCATATAACCAGTTGTTGCTTTAATTGGTTTACCATCTTTTATGACGAAAATTGTAGGAACTGCACGAATATTAAATTTGGCAGCTAATTGAGCATGTTTATCAACATCTACCGAAAGAAATTGATAATTCTTTAACTCTTCGCTAACTTCTAAAAGATTTGGGTGTAACATTTTACATGGTCCACACCAAGTTGCATTAAAATCAACAATGGAAATACCATTTTTTGTAACATCTTCGAAATTTTCATTTGGTAATAATTCTTTTATCATAGTTTTCTCCTTGGTTAAAAAATAAACGAAAATATTAAATAAATTAATACAATATGCAATGGATAATAAAGATAAAAAATATATTTAATTTTTTTATTAGAATATCCTTTTCTTCCATTATAGAAAAATATCAATAATGAACTAAAGAACATCCCTGATTGCAATGCACAATCTGATAATAGTTCAATACCATTTTGATAGAATGGAAGATAAGTTATAAGATAACAAACAAGAGATAAAATTGCAATTATAATGCATACTAGTATATTTTTTGATTTTTGATATTCATTAGAAGCTTTAAATTTTTCAATTGCATTAATATCATTGCCAAGAGTATTTGCTATTTTTCGATCATATATTTTATATGATACTAAAATAAATATAAAAAGAATTGGGCCTAAAATATCATATTGCAAAAATAATCCATTGAAATATATAAACGAACTAACTTCATTTATTGTATAAAAACCTAATACGAAAATAAGTTTAATAGCTAAACTTGCAATAATATATAAGATAGGAATAAAAACAAGAAATTTATATTTAGAATAATTAATAAAATAATATAATAGAGCCAAAATAAATAGAGTTAAAAATATATTCCCATCATAATTAAAATTAATTTTATTATTTGAAATTATTTGAATTAAAGTTATAGAAATGTAGATAAGTAGTGAACCAATACCTAACCTTAATAAATATTTTTTAATGTTGCTTGTATGATATAGTCCTTCAATTAAAAGAAAAATAAAAATAGGAAAAGCGAATCTTCCAAGAAATCGCAATATATAAATCAAAACATTTAATGAACTATCGTTTGTAAATATTTCAAGTGCATGACCAATATGATCAATTGTCATAAAAATAGTAGCAAGTATCTTTAAAACAATTGTAGATAAGCCGTTAATTTTCTTGTTTTCTTTGTTGTTAGTTAATATGTTGTCCATGTTATAAATAAAGGGAAATTATAGTTAAAATAATCGCAACTAAATTATTTGTTATATGGCAAGTTATTGAAGTTTCAATTCCTTCTTTATCGTAAACATAGCATAAAATTAAACCAGAAATTATATATGATGGTATATTAATCAATTCAACTTTTAAAGATTCTAGATTGGCAAATGATTCAAAATCAAAATGTATAAAGCCAAATATAATAGCCGAAACAATATAAGCAACGATTCTATTATGTCTTCTTAAAAAACTAAATAGACCTAATCTATAACCAAATTCTTCACAAATTGGTCCAAGAAACGAAAAAACAATAATAGATAAAAAAGGAAAATTAGCAACAATAGAATCAATGCTACTTTCGTTGTTGTTTGAACCAACATTGCCAAAAACAAGTTGTGAGAAAGAACTATAAACAGCTGAAGCTATAATCAATAAAAAACCATATCCGATGCCATACAAATAAGTGCGACCATTTTTGAATTTAGATACTATTTTTAATAAATCTTCGCCTATAACAAATAAGCAAATTCCAAAAGCTATTAAATAAATTGAAAAATTAATCATAGCTTCGCCAGTTTGAGATTTAAGGAAAAAACTATTATTAAATGAAGTTAAAATTTGTACAAATAAAGAAATCAACGAAAGACCAACAACCATAAAAAGAAATAAGAATATTTCTTTTTTGGTATTTACATCTTTTCGTTCAGCAAATGTTATCCATCTTTGTTTCATTTTATCATCTTTTATGACTTCTTTTGGTTCTTCGCATTTGATTGTAGAAACTGTTTTATCTTCTTTTTTGTTTTCAATCAAAAACCCGCAATATGGGCACTTTTCCATATCTTCATCAATTAATAACCCACAATTTGGACACTTTTTCTTTTCATTCATTGTTTATGCCTGAGAACAATTATACAATAATAATTGTGAAAGTTATATTTTAAAATGGAATTTGAAGTTAAAGATTTATATAAAAATGAAATCGTTGTTGAGAAATCTAGATTTATTACTTATTTATTTCCAGTTTTTTCAAAAGATGAATTTCTTTTAGAATTAAACAAAATAAAAAAAGAACATATCAAAGCAAAACACTATTGTTACGCATATAAAATCAATAATGACATTAAATATTCGGATGATGGGGAACCACAAGGAAGTGCAGGGAAACCAATTTTATCTATTATTGAAAATAAAAATCTTAATAACTGTACAATTATCATTGTTAGATATTTTGGTGGAGTGCTTTTAGGGAGTGGAAGACTTTTAAGAACTTATTCATTATGCGCATCATCAATAGTTGCGAAAGCAAAATTTTACGAAATTGTTAAAGAAAATGAAGTTTCTGTTGAAGTTGATTTAGATTATTATGATGTTTTTAAAAATTATCTTTTAAAAAATCATTTTGTTATTAAAACAACTCTCTTTAATGATAAAATATCAATAGTTTTTTATGCTCCTTTAAGTTTTAAGGAAGATCTAGATTCAATGTTTTACCCAAAAGTTAAAACAATTGAAACCAAAGTCATAAAACATCCAAAAGAGGTTAAATAAATGAGTAACGAAGAAAATTGTAATCACAAATGTGAAGGTTGTTCTGTAGAAGGTTGTTCTAGTAGAAGTGGTATTGAAAAAGTAAAACCAAATTCTCAAAGTTCATTTAAGCATGTAATTGGCATTGTTAGTGGAAAAGGTGGTGTTGGGAAATCTTTTGTAACTTCAATGCTTGCAGTTTCTTTAAATAAACTTGGTTATAAAGTTGGAATTTTAGATGGCGATATTACCGGGCCATCAATTCCTAAGGCTTTTAATATTCACGAACAAGCAACTGGTGATGGTGTAAGTTTAATTTATCCTGCAATTACTAAAACTGGTATAAAAGTTATTTCATCAAATATGCTTTTAGCCAATGAAACTGATCCAATTATTTGGAGAGGTACATTAATTTCTAGTTTATTAACACAATTTTATACAGATGTATTATGGGAAGAATTAGATTATTTATTAATTGATATGCCACCAGGAACTGGAGACGTTACTTTAACTGCGTTCCAATCTTTATCTTTAGATGGTGTTGTTATTGTTACATCTCCTCAAGACCTTGTTAGTGTCATAGTTAAAAAGGCTGTTAATATGGCTAAACAAATGAATATTAATGTTTTAGGTTTAATTGAAAATATGTCTTATGTTGAATGCCCTAATTGTAAAGAACACATTGAGATATATGGCAAATCTCATGCTGCAGAAGTTGCAAAAGACGAAGGCATTGAATTATTAGGTCAATTACCAATTAAAGTTGGTGTTAGCAATTTAATTGATGAAGGAAAGGTAGAAGAAATTTCTATTGAAGAATTTGATAATATAGTCAAAAAAATTATTAAATAGATGGAGGGGTTCTATGATTAGCGTGAAGGAATTTAAAGAAAGAAGAACTAAATTATATAGTCTATTAGATGATAATAGTATTTTAATTCTTTATGCTGGGATAGCAAAAAAATCTAGTGCAGATGAAACATATGATTTTTATGGAAATAGAAATTTTTATTATTTAACTAACATTGAACAAGAAGGTTCAATTCTTCTTGTTCTGAAAAGTAATGAAATCGTTACAGAATTTTTATTTGTCTCCGAATATGATGAAAATAAAGAAAAGTGGACTGGGAAAAGATTAACTACTGAAGAAGCTTGTAAATTAAGTGGAATCACAAATGTTTTATATTTAAATACTTTTGAAGCTCAAATGAACATGGTATTAAATAAAGATGAACATGTCTTTGGCATTTTTGATAAAATTTACTTAGATTTGGATTCTGGAATAAAAGTAGCAGAAAGAAAAACAACTAGAGAAATCATGGAGGAAATGCAAGATAAATATAGAGATATTAAATTCTTTGATGTTTATAAAACCATTTGTGATTTAAGAGCTGTTAAGAGTGCTCAAGAAGTTGAAGAAATTAAAGAAGCAGTCGTAAAAACAAAGATAGGCCTTAATAAAATCATAGGCGCACTTAAACCTGGATTATATGAATATCAGCTTTCTGCATTATTTAAATATACTATTAGTGATTTTGATAATTCGGATTTGTCTTTTCCAACGATTGTTGCAGGTGGACAAAATGGAACAATTTTGCATTATCCAAATGGTTCGTCAAAAATTAAAGATGGAGATTTGGTACTATTTGATTTAGGTGCAAAAAACAATGGATATTGTGGTGACATTTCAAGGACTTTCCCTGTTAATGGAAAATTTAGTGAACAACAACGCCTTATTTATGAAATTGTTCTTGGTTGCAATAAAATGATAATTAAAACTGTTAAGCCTGGAGTTACTTTGAAAGAATTACAACAAAAGGCAGTTGAATATATGGCTAGAAAATGCTTAGAAGCAAATTTGATTCAAAACTTAGATGATATAAGATCAGTTTATTATCATAGTGTATCACATCATATTGGTTTAGATTGTCATGATCCGATGAACATGACAATACCTTTAGTGAGTGGAAATATTATAAGTGATGAGCCTGGATTATATTTTAAAAATCTTGGAATTGGAATAAGAATTGAAGATGATATTTTAGTTACTGATGATGGTTGTTATTGTTTATCTGGAAATATTATTAAAGAGATTAACGATATAGAAAAAGCTATGCTATTTAAGGAGTAAAAATATGAAATACAAATGCTTGGTTTGTGGACAAATTACCGATAATAATGAAATGTGTCCATTTTGTGGAAGTGATTCCTCACAAATGGTTCCTATTGATTCTGAAGGAAAAACTGGACATTATAGATGTTTAGTTTGTGGAAGAGAAACCGAAAATGGTAATTATTGTCCATATTGTGGAAGTCAAAGACTTTACAATTTAGATAGTAGAAAAGTTGAAAATACAACTTCAATTAATATTCAAAATGGTGATGGGAACGCGCAAAACCCACAAGTGAATAAAAGCGAACAATATGAGCATGTTCATTATGAAAATAAGAATAGTTTCTTATTTAATCGCCCTGATGAAGCAACAATGTCACATGAAATTATTCATGAGGAAGAATCAAATAATCAAGAAGAATTCGGAGCTCCTAAACTTCAAAATGAAGAAGAATATCATGAGCCAGAAAATAGCGAATATGAAGACGAGAGTCTCGAAACTAAGTATTTTAATATGTTTGGTGAAATGCTCCAATTAGATTCAATACAAAATCCAGACCCTGAAAAAGTCGAAACTTTATACAAAATTGGAATTAATAGAGGTTCTAAAATTACGCCTGAAGAAATTGCTGCAACATTTATGGAAGAACCATCCAAAGAAACTACAGAATATGAAAATTTCAATGAATCTGGGCATGAAGGAGAAAATCAATATGATGGTGAGCATATAGAAGAAAATGTTGCTCCTGCTCAAGAAAACTTCATTCGTGAACCTGAAGAAGTCAATAATGAAACCGAAGAAAATCCTAATGTTGAGGAAAATAATGGTAATTATTCGGTAGAAGAAAATGAGATTGATAATGAAATGACAAATCATCAAGAAGAAGAAAATAATTTAAGTCCTGCAGAATTAGAAAAAGAATTATATACATCTGTTTGTTTATTATTGGCAAAGAAACAAGATGATGAAATATCAAATCAATTATTAAATTTATTAAGGAATAAAGTTTTAAATTATATTCAACAAAATATCGATATTGATGATGAAGAAAATAAAATTCTTGCTATATTAGATGCTTTAATTGCTAAAGGCAATGAAACTAATAATGAAGAACTTATTGGATATAAAAAGTTCCTAGATTTGTTAAGAGTTTTATTTAATAAATAATTTATGATTAAGAACTTATTTTTTGATTTTAATGGAACACTTTTGGATGATGTTGATGTTTGCTGTGACATCGAAGAAAAAATGATGATTAAAAATGGTCTTAAACCATATACGAAACAAGAATACTTGGATAAATTTTATTTTCCTGTTAAAAATTATTATGAGCATATAGGAATTAAAAATGAAAGTTTTCTTGATGCAGCAAATTTTTTTAATGAACAATATTTTTCAAGATGGCAAAAAGAAGCACATGTCTATAATGGTGTTATTGAAACACTAAAATTATTAAGAATAGAAGGTTATAAATTATTTGTTTTATCTGCTACTAAGCAAGATTTCTTAGATGAGCAACTTAAATTTTTAGGAATTTATGAATTTTTTGATGGAACTTGTGGCGCTAAAAATAATCTTGGTACTGGTAAAATTGAATATGGCAAAGCCTATATTAAGGAAAATAACCTTAATCCTAAAGAGTGTGTAATGATAGGTGATACTGGGCATGACTTTGAAGTATCTAAAGAATTAGGGTTTGATTGCATACTTTTTACTAATGGACATAATTCAAAATGGCGTCTTGAAAAGTTTGGTGTAAAAACTTTTGATGACTATAAAGACTTCTTAAATGTTATAAAATTAGATTAATTTAAGTTTATTTTTAGTTTTAAAAATAAGATAATATTTTAGTTATGAAGAAAAGAAATTTTTTCCAACCAAGAGTATTTATTAGTGCTCTATTGTTTTTTGTCCAAGTAATACTATTCATAGTTTTTTTAATAGTACTTGTTGTATTCCCTTTTGGCACTCAATATTTATTTGGCTCAATGATTGTTTTATTGCTATTTGATTTAGTTTTAGCATTATTTATTGCCAATACTAAAGTTGAAGCGGCGTTTAAAATTAGCTGGCTGGTAATTGTTATTTGTATGCCTTTTGTTGGTGGTTTTTTATATCTTTTGTTTGCAAACAAGATGACAACAAAGAAAATGCGAAAACAAAGAATTAATGTTATTAATGATTTAAAAGTTAAATTAAAACCAAATTGTACAAAAGAACTTTCTTTATTAAATAGCGAAAATGAAAGTGCTGGATCTATTGCAAATTATCTTTATATGAATGCTCATAGCGCCACATATACTAATACATCTGTCACATATTATGAAATAGGTGATATCAGTTTAAAACCAATGGTGGAAGAATTAAAAAAAGCCAAAAAATTTATTTTTATGGAATATTTTATTATGCAAAGTGGTGAATTTTTTGATTCTATTTTTAATGTTTTAACTCAAAAAGCAAGAGAAGGATTAGATGTAAGACTTATCTATGATGATTTTGGGTGTTCTAGTAAAATGTCTTCGTTTTTTTATCGAGAAGTTAGAAAAGCTGGTGTTAAGTGCTATCCTTTTAATTATGTAAGACCTTTTGTTGATATTAGACAAAATAATCGTGATCATAGAAAAATTATGGTCATCGATGGTGTAGTTGGATTTACTGGTGGAATCAATATTGCCGATGAATATATTAATAAAGGATCTAAGTTTGGCTTATGGAAAGATAATTGCGTTATGCTAAAAGGACCTGCTGTAAATGGTTTAACTAATTTATTTTTATCAATTTGGAAAATGTTAGAAAGAAAGAAACAAGAAGTTGATCCAATTATTAATTTTGAAAAATATTCGTACTCCAAAAATAAAATTTATGACGATAGAGAGAATAAAAAGATACATGGTTTTGTTATTCCTTTTGGTGATGAGCCTTTTGATGGAGAAGACACTGGAAGAAATGTGTTTTTACAAATGATTTCGAAAGCAAATAAATATGTTTATATTTCTACGCCATATTTAATTTTGGATGAGGAGTTGATTTCTGCACTTGAAGTTGCTGCAAAAGCTGGTGTAGATGTAAGGATAATCACACCCGGAACTCCTGATAAAAAGATAGTTTATCAATGCACTAGAAGTTATTATGGAACGCTTCTTATTAATGGCGTTAAAGTTTGTGAATATCAACCAGGTTTTAATCATGAAAAGATGGTAGTGGTTGATGGAAAAATGGCTGAAACTGGAACAATAAATTTTGATTTTAGAAGTTTATATCTTCATTTTGAAAACGGAATTTTCTTTTATGGTGGAAAAGAAGTAGAAAAAATGAATGAAGATATTATTAAGATGCTTAAAGATTCAAAAGAAGTTGATACAAAAAAATATTTAAAAGCTTCAAAAATTAGAGTAATTTGGTGGTCTATTTTAAGAATTTTTGCAACTTTATTTTAAGGAAAACTAAGTAAATAAAAGTGCATATATGAGCGTGTTCATATATGCACTTTTAAATAAATTCCATACGGAAACCGCGTGGAATTTATTTTTTATTCAACTTCAGCTTTTGCTTTTGCATCAAACTTTTTACGATCTGCTGTATTCAAAATTCTCTTTCTTATTCTATAAGTTTTTGGGGTAATTTCTACAAGTTCATCGCTATTAATATAGTCTAAGCAAGCTTCTAAAGACATTTTCCTTGGAACTTTCAAAACAACAGTGAAGTCTTTGTTTGAGGATCTTTGGTTTGTTAAGTTTTTAGTTGCACATACATTTACAGCTAAATCGGTATCATATTTATTTTCACCAACAACCATTCCTTCATAGACATCAACGCCTGGAGCAATAAACATAACTCCTCTTTCTTCAACGTGTTGAATAGCATATGGTGTAGACATGCCTTTTTCTGTGGCAACTAAAACACCAATTTGTCTTTCGCCTAAATCTTTCTTTTCAAGTGGTCTATAGTCTTTGTATGTGTGAGAGATAATTCCATATCCTTTCGTTAATGTTAAGAAATTTGAAATAAATCCAAGTAAACCTCTTGATGGAATAACGTAATCAATTTTAGTATTTGCGTCACCTGCATCCATATTTATAAGTTCAGCATCTCTTGTTCCTAAAGCAGTCATGATATCGCCAACAAATTCATTAGGAACCTCGATTGATAAATCTTCAAATGGTTCACATTTAACACCATCAATTTCTTTAATGATTACTTCAGGTCTCGAAACTTCAAGTTCATAGCCTTCTCTACGCATATTTTCAATTAATATTCCGAGATGTAATTCGCCTCTTCCTGCAACAACCCATGATTCAGAGTTTGGTACTCTTGTAACTTTTAACGAAACATCTTTTTGAACTTCTTTATTTAATCTTTCTTGAATTTGTCTTGCAGTTAATAAATCGCCATCATTTCCGGCAAATGGGGAACTATTTGTGCCAAAAGTCATTGTCATGGTTGGTTCATCAATGTGAATTGGTGGAAGAGGTTCTATTAATGAATTATCACAAATTGTTTCACCAACATAAATATCTGGTAAACCTGCAATAGCAACAATATCTCCTGCTTTAGCAGATTCAATTTCTTGTTTTTTAAGACCAAAATATCCGATAACCTTTTGAATTTTAAATTGTTTAACTGTTCCATCTCTTCTTGCACAGCTTACTAATGCACCATTATTTATAGTGCCTCTTTGAATTCTTCCAATACCCATACGACCGACATAATCATTATAATCAAGCATAGCAACTTGCATCTGAAGTGGTCCTTCTTCTGTAACACGTGGTTCAGGAATTTCACTTAAAATTAAATCAAAAATAGGAGTCATTCCTTCTTTTTGGGTAGATAAAAGTGGATCTAGAGATGATGTTCCATTTAAGGCGCTACAATATGCAACCTTAAAGTCTAAGAAATCATCAGGCGCTCCAAGTTCAATAAATAAATTCAATACTTCATCAACAGCTTTTGCTGGATTTGCATTTGGTCTATCAACCTTATTAATTACGACGATTGGTTTGACATTAGCTTCAATAGCTTTTTTTAATACGAAACGGGTTTGTGGCATTGTTCCTTCAAAAGCATCAACAAGTAACAAACAACCATCAACCATGTGCATTATTCTTTCAACTTCGCCACCAAAATCAGCGTGCCCTGGAGTATCAAGAATATTAATTTTAGTATCTTTATATAAAATCGATGTAGTTTTGGCTAAGATAGTAATTCCTCTTTCTCTTTCAATAGGATCGCTATCCATAACACGATCTTGAATCTTTTCGTTTTCTCTAAAAGTATTTGAGCTTTTTAAAAGTTGATTTACTAGTGTAGTTTTACCATGATCTACGTGGGCAATAATTGCAACATTTCTCATTTTCATAAATCAAACCTCCGTTTAATAAAAATAACGACTAATAAGATACCACAAATTATTCAACTTTTTCAACATAAATATATTTATATATTTAAAGTCAAGTTTGAATAAGCTTTGAAGCTTTCATGAAAATTTACACAAATGTATTTTTTGCTCTACCTTTTTAATATAGATTTTTCTATAATAATCGATATGAGAACAAATGGTATTTTAATGGCAATCTCCTCGCTTCCGGGAGATCAAGGTATTGGAGATTTTGGCGAAAGTGCTTTTGAGTTTGTTGATTTATTAAAATCTGCAAAAATTAGAATTTGGCAAGTTTTACCTTTAAATCCTGTCGGATATGGGAATTCACCATATCAATCTGAATGTGGAGAAGCAATTGATCCAATTTATATTTCATTAAAAGAACTTGTAAAAGATGGATATTTGAAAACCTTAAAAACTTTTAATAAAACAAGTGATAGGGTTGATTATGAACAAGTTAGAGAATTTAAAGAAAAATATCTACGTTTGGCATTTAAGGTGCAAAAAGATACCGATTCAAAAGAATTTAAGGATTTTGAAAAAGCTAATAAATGGTTAGATAATTATACAAAATTTCACATTATATTCTTAAAAAATAATTATCTTGAATGGAATAAATGGGATACAATCGAAAGATATGATCCATATCAACATAAGTTTAATTATGCAAAATATCAAAAAGAAATTTTATATCTTAAATGGTGTCAGTTTATTGCATTTAAACAATTTAGCAAACTTAAAGAATATGCAAATGCTAACGAGATCAAAATTATGGGTGATATACCATTTTATGTTGGTGGTATGTCTAGTGATGTATGGGAAAATCAAGATGATTTTCTATTAGATGAACAAGATAGATTTACTCATATTGCAGGTGTTCCACCAGATTATTTTAGTAAAACTGGTCAAAGATGGGGTAATCCAATTTATGATTGGAATCAATTAAAAAAAGATGGTTATGATTTTTGGATGAATAGATTTAAATATGCCTCTAGAATGTATGATATTTTACGTATAGATCATTTTAGAGCTTTTGATACCTATTGGAAAATTCCTTCCTCCTGCCCTACAGCTGAAGTTGGTCAATGGATTGATGGTCCAAGATATGATTTTTTTGATACATTAAACAAAAGTGGCGTGAAATTGGATATTGTTGCCGAAGATTTAGGTGATTTATTTCCATCCGTTTTAGAATTGAAGAATTCTTATAAATTCCCTGGTATGTATGTTCTTGAATTTAATTTTTTAAATCCTTCATGTGAAATTGAAAAAAATCAAATTGTTTACACTGGAACACACGATAACGATACTCTTGTTGGATGGTTTAAATCTTTAAGCAAAGAAGAACAAAATCAAGTTAAGTTAAAAATGAAGATTTTAAAAATTAAAGGAAGAACCATAACTGAAAAATTTTTGAACTATGCTTATGAATCAATAGCGGATTATGTAATTATTCCAATGTGGGACTTTTTATGTCTTGATTCATATTCAAGAATGAATGTTCCTGGAATTTGTGGGAGACCAAATTGGGAATTTAAACTCAAAAATTTTGATGAATTTAAAAAAGTTTTACCAAGCATTCTGGATTTAAATGTTAAGAATAAGAGAGCAAAATAGAATGTATAATATTGGACTTATTTCTTTAGGTTGTGTAAAAAACACTGTTGATAGCGAATCTATTTTGGCAATGCTTCCACAAGAAGATTTTAACATTGTCACTGATTTAAATGGTTGCGATTTAATAATTATTAATACTTGTGGATTTATTTTAGATGCAAAAGTAGAAGCAATTAACGTTATTTTAGAAGCTCTTAAATATAAGAAAAAAACTATTGTTATTGGTTGCCTTGTTGAACGCTATAAAGATGAGTTAATTAAAGAATTTCCTGAAGTAGATGCATTTGTTTCTTTAAAAGAATATCCTATGCTTCAAGATATTATCAATAAAGTTTTAAATAAGGATGTAGTAGAGAATGAGTTTGATATTTTTAATAGAGTTTTATCAACTCCTTCCTATTCAGCTTATTTAAAAATTTCTGAAGGTTGTGATAATTTTTGTGCATTCTGCTCTATACCTTTTATACGAGGAAGGTTTCATAGTTTTAATTTTAACGACCTTGTTTTGTATGCAAAAGATTTAGCAAAAAACGGTGTTAAAGAATTAATTGTTATTTCTCAAGACACTGTAAGTTATGGTAAAGATTTAAAGGATGGAAGCAATTTATATAAATTGCTAAAAGAATTAGATAAAATTGATGGTCTCGAATTTATTAGGGTTTTATATACTTATCCAGAAGGTATTACTGATGAAATTCTAGAACTTATTTCAAAATCTACTAAAATAGTCCATTATTTTGATATTCCTTTACAACATTGCTCATCAAGAATTTTAAAACTAATGAATAGGCATGATACAAAAGAATCAATTTTGTCTTTATATAAAAGAATTAAAAGAATTGTTCCTGATGCAATATTAAGAACAACATTAATTTCTGGTTTTCCTAGCGAAACAGATGAGGAAGCAAAGGAACTTTTAGATTTTATTAAAGAAATTAAGTTCAATCATCTTGGAGTTTTTACTTATTCAAAAGAAGAAGGCACTAAAGCAAGTTTATTAGGTAATCAAATTGATGACAAAATTAAAAGTGCAAGGAAAGATGCATTAATGAATGAACAAAAGAAAATTTCTTATGAATTAAATAAAGGTCTAATTGGAAAAAAATTTAAAGCAATTATTACAAAAACATTAGGCAATAATGAATATGAAGTGAGAAGTCAGTTCAATTCTATAGATGATATAGATGGAAGTATAATTCTTCAAACTAATAATATTCATCATGAGGGAGAAGTTCTCTATATAGAAATCACCTCAGCATTCGTTTATGATTTGCTTGCAAAAGAGGCGTGAAGTGCCTAATTAATTATTGAAATATAGAGCGACTTCATATAAAATAAATAAGCGTTTGTTAAGCCCCATTAGTTAATCGGTATAACGGATCCATGGTAAGGATCTATGCGTAGTTCGACTCTGCGA
>CAZSMV010000024.1:3129-14255 GCA_964608215.1 uncultured Staphylococcaceae bacterium | reverse complement strand
AAAAATTTAATATTAATAAAAATGGAATTAACCATTTTTATAAATTAATGTTTAACTGTTTCAAGAGCTCTTACTTGTTTATTTTTTGAATTATCTTCATAAGGAATTTGAACTTCTTCACAAATAAGTTTTAAAGCTTCTTTAACTTTATTTAATGAATTACCTTCAAGTTCAAGTTCATAATCTGTAATTCCATTATAAGTATTTTTATCAATAGCGAAATCACCTTGTTCTTTAAAGTTTTCAATTTGAATTCTTTCGGTTTTTAAGGTTGTTTGAATTTTTAATTCATTTGGATCAATATTGAGCATTGTAATAAATTCTTTAATTCCACAATTTGGAAAAATGCCTTCATCTCTAAATTGTTCAAATTCTCTCCAAGAAATTTTTTCGTTTTTTTCAAGTAAACCTTCAGCTAATGGACTTTTTAGATTAATAATGAAACCATCATCTTTTTCTCTAATTCTTAAGCCAAAACCTGCTCGATTAAGTGTTAAATCATCGGTATCAATATAATGATTAACTTGTTTTACCTTGTCATACTTATCAGCATGATAAAAATCAATTATTTTATCGTAATCTTCTTTAGATATAAGACATTTAGCTTCGATTTCAATATTAGTTGCCATTTTTGTTTCCCTCTTTCTTAAATATGATACAATAATTAAGTATTCTTTAAAAGAAAAAGGGCAGATTTATGTTAAGTATATTTTTAAGTTTTAGTGAATTTAATAGTAATTATTGGTGGGTATATCTTATTGCGGTATTTATTATTTCTCTTTCTTTTTTGGTTTTATTAATTGTAAAAAAGAAAGAAGTGGACAAAATAAGAAAACAAGAGGCTAAAAATACTGAGAATTTAAAAGATATTTATGATTATCTTGGTGGTAATGATAATGTTATAAGTCACGAATTAAAAGGAACGAGGTTAACTCTTGTGCTAAAAGACTATCAAAAAGTTAATCGCGAAAAATTAAAAGAGATAGGAGTAGAAAGAGTCCTATCTATGGCTAATAAATACATTTTGGTTGGTGAATCAAAAGATTTAGAAAATATAAATAAGAATTTAAATTAGACCTAATTTTTCTAGGTCTTTTTTAATTTCCTCAGTAGGGAGTCCCATAATATTATCAAAACTTCCTTCAATTTTTTCGATTATATGTTCTTTATAATCATCTTGAATAGAATATGCTCCAGCTTTGTCTAATACATAAATTGAGGAAACATATTCATCAATTTTTTCATCAGTAAGTTTTTTGAAAGTAACATATGAAGTTATTTCTTTTTTAATTACATTATTTTTAAAAACGATTGTGTAGCCCGAAATAACTTCATGTGTGACACCACTAAGAGTGTGTAAAAATTGCTTAGCTTCATTTATGGTTTTTGGTTTTCCATAGATTTTTTTATTATAATAAACAATTGTATCTACACAAATTAAACAATCATTTTCATTAATGTCATTTAATAAAGATTTCGCTTTATTAAATGACTCTTCTAAAGCGTAATGTTTTGTCGATTTTGAAAGATTATTTTCATTAAATAAAGGAGCGATTATTTTAAAATCGCTCGTAATTTTTTGCATTAATTCTTTTCTTCTTGGAGAGGTTGATCCTAGTATTATCATTGTATTAAGATTGTTTGTTCATGATTAAAGGAATAATCATTGGATTCCTTTGAGTTTTTTTAAAGTAATATTTTGAAACAATACTACGGATGGTGTTTTTAATATCATTAAATGTAACTTTATTTGTTGAAAGAAGTTCTTTTAAACCCTCTTCAACTTGAATTTGTGCATGTCTAACTAAATGATTTTCGTTTTGACCATATGAAACAAAACCAACCGTTTGCACTTTTGGTGAACAAAGCAATCTATTAGTTTTGCTATCAAGCAAAATAAATACACTAACCATCCCATCATCTTGAAGAATTTTTCTATCTCTAATGACTGCAGTTGAAACACCATTTGCGTCGTTACCATCTATATATACATCTTCTGCAGGAATTCTTTCGCCATCTTTAATAGTGTGATTTTGCAATATTAATGTATCGCCATTTCCTAAAATAAAGACATGATCTTTTTGCATTCCTAAGGAAACCGCAAGATCTCCATGAAGTTTTTGCATATGATATTCACCATGTGCTGGCATGAAATATTTTGGCTTGAATAGTTTTAAATTTAATCTTAATTCTTGTCTTGAAGGGTGACCAGAAGAGTGGATATCGCTAAAAATTGAATTAGTGATAACATTGGCACCAAAACGGGTTAAATTATTAACAACTTTTTGAATTGAAACACCATTTCCTGGAATTGGAGAAGACGAGAAAACAACAGTATCTCCTGGTTGAATTCTTAAATCTTTAAGCATTCCGTTTGCAATACGACTTAAAGCAGCCATTGGTTCACCTTGGCTACCAGTACATAAAATAACAAGTTCATTATCTGGAATCGATTTAACATCGCTAACTTCTTTTATCATATCTGATGGTATCTTTATATAGCCAAATTTTCTAGCACAATCTACGGCATATTCCATAGATCTACCTAATATGACAATTTTTCTTTTGTGATTTATGGTTGAGTCAACAATTTGTTGAATACGAGAAATATTGCTGGAGAAAGTTGAAATAATAAGTCTCCCAGGAGCTTTATCAAATATTTCATTTATTGAATTAATAACATTTTTTTCGCTAGGAGTCCAACCTTCTTTTTCTGCGTTTGTTGAATCAGCAAGTAAAAGATCAACACCTTCTTCACCTAAACGAGTCATCTTTGCAAGTTCAATATCCGGTCCAACTGGAGTTAAATCAATTTTAAAGTCTCCAGTATCAACAATTCTTCCTTCGCTTGTATCAATACAAATACCAAAGGAATCTGGAATTGAGTGAGTAACTCTAAAGAAACTTATATTAAATTCGCCAAGTCTTAATGTAGTATTTTCTTTATATTCAACAATTTTAATATTTGACTTAATTTTTTTATCTTCAAGTTTTTGTCTTATTAAAGCTGCAGCAAGTTTAGGAGCATAAATAACAGGAATATTAATTGATTTAACTAAAAAAGGAATGGCCCCTATATGGTCTTCATGACCATGGGTGATTAAAAGCCCACGAATTTTATTATTATTTTCTTTTAAATGAGTATAGTTAGGGATCACATAATCTACCCCAACTAAATCATCTTCTGGAAACTTAACCCCAGCATCAATAATAAGTAAATCTTTTTCTGATTCTATGCAATATGTGTTTTTTCCAATTTCTCCTAAACCACCTAAAGCATAAATTTTAATTGGATTCTTAATAAAATTGCTCATAAATAAAATATCCCTTGATTTGTCTCTATTTTTCTTTTGTTGCGTATATTATATTCAAAATTGCTATCAATAACAAATGTTAATCAACTTATACAGGAAAAATATTTAAGTGTTATACCAAGGAGGAAAGTAATCAAGGATATTGTTAGCCTAATTCGACGGAAACTTTCGTGTGTTGCAATTAGAAACTCGTTTTGAAAATTTAAATTAAATTTTAGTTTTAAGAAATCATATTTTTCTATTTGTATGATATTAAGTTAATATTAAAGTTTTTTATAGATGCTACAAAAGTTAAATATTTCTATATTTTTATTAAAAATTTATAATTTCCTCAAAACTTATTTCTTTAAATATATTTTTAATTTGGGTAAAATAATTTATATGAATATGATTAGGTATAAGTTGTGCATATACGGTCACAATCTCTCTAGCCTTAAGCCATAAATTAAGGACTACCTGTTCAATGTAAAGTTTGTATAAAATTTATAAGTGGACAGAATGACAAAGGGGGTGCCTAATTTTTTCTTTATATAAGGAGGTTACTATTAAGATATGAAGAAAATTTCAAAATTGATGTTTGTTGCAGCTGCTGCTTTGTTAGTTGGTGGTTTATCAAGTTGCGATGATAATAAGGGTGGTGTTACTAACACTGATTATAAAGTTGCAATGATTACTGATTATGGTGATATTACTGATGAATCTTTTAACCAAGCTACTTATGAAGGTTGTAAAGAATTCTGTGAAGCTAATAATGTTGATTTCAAGTATTATAAGCCATCAAATAATGGCGATGCTCAAAGAATTGAATCAACTGAACAAGCAATTGATGCAGGTTATAATGTTGTAGTTATGCCTGGTTATGCATTTGCTCCATGCATTAGAGCAGTTGCTGCTAAATATCCAGATGTTAAATTTATTGCTCTTGATGTTAGTGCAGGTGATTTAGGCGATGATTATACCTTACCATCAAATGTTTATTGTGCAGTTTATCAAGAAGAATTAGCTGGTTATATGGCTGGTTATGCTGCTGTTAAAGAAGGGTATACAAACCTTGCTTTCTTAGGTGGTATGTCAGTTCCTGCAGTCGTTAGATATGGATATGGATATGTTCAAGGCTGTGATGCTGCTGCTGAAGGAAAATCAATTAGTATTAAATATGCTTATGGTAATCAATTTTATGGTGATGCTGATATTAAAGCTTACACCGATGTTTGGTATAAAAATGGTGTAGAAGTTACTTTCGCTTGTGGTGGAGGTATTTATACTTCAGCTTGCGATTCAGCAAAAGAATATAATGGAAAAGTTATTGGCGTTGATGTTGATCAATCCTATATTATTAATGGGAATTATGGCAATGGAATGTGCATTACTTCAGCTATGAAGGGTTTAGCTGCTACTGTTAAAACTAAATTGAAAGATACCATTTTGGATAATAAATGGACTTCAAAAATTGAGACTTTAGGCTTAGTTTCTGGAACTGATCCAGAATCAAACTATGTTCAATTACCAATGGCCTCATGGTCAATGAAGAACTTTACAGTTAATGATTATAAAGATCTTGTTAAGAAATTATACGATGGAACTATCAAGGTTAGCAACGATACAAGTGCTACACCAAAGGTTTCTTCAACTACAGCAGTTGACTATCAAGGAAATATTAAATAATTTATTTAGAATGTAAAAAAGGGAGGTGGGGGTTCACCTCCCTTTTTATAAAATTGGTCGATTTATAGGAGGAATCTATGGAAAATGAATATGTAATTGAGATGCTACATATAACCAAGAAATTCCCTGGAATTATTGCAAATGATGACATTACTCTAAGACTTAAAAAAGGCGAAATTCATGCTTTGCTTGGAGAAAATGGTGCAGGGAAATCAACTCTTATGAGTGTTCTTTTTGGTCTATATACTCCAGAAGAAGGCGAGATAAGAAAAAATGGCGAGGTTGTTCACATCAATAATCCAAATGATGCAACCGCTTTGAATATCGGGATGGTTCATCAACATTTTAAACTTGTTGATATTTTTACAGTTCTCGACAATATTATTTTAGGAGCTGAGACCACAAAGTACGGTTATTTAGATAGAAAAACTTCTAGAAGGAGAATTGAAGAACTTTCTAAAAAATATGGACTATTCGTTGATTTAGATGCAAAAATTGAAGATATTACTGTTGGCATGCAGCAACGTGTAGAAATTTTAAAGATGTTGTATCGTGATAATGATATTTTAATTTTTGATGAACCAACTGCAGTTTTAACACCCCAAGAAATTGATGAACTTATGCAAGTTATGAAAAATCTTGCTAAAGAAGGGAAGTCAATTTTATTTATTACTCACAAACTTGATGAAATTATGGCTGTTGCAGATTACGTTACAGTTTTAAGAAAAGGTAAATTAGTTGGTGAAGTTGCAGTTAAAGATACTAATAAAGAGCAACTTTCAGAAATGATGGTTGGTAGAAAAGTTCAGCTTGTCGTTGAAAAGGGCCCACAACATCTAGGAGATACAATCTTAAAAGTTGAAAATGTTTGCATGATTGACAAAATTCATAAAATTTTATCTGTTAATAATGTTTCGTTTGAAGTTAAAGCTGGAGAAATTCTTTGTTTAGCTGGTATTGATGGTAATGGACAAACTGATTTGGTTTATGGTATTACTGGTCTTGAAAAAGTCAAATCAGGTCACATCTTCTTAAAAGGGAAAGATATAACTACATATTCAATTCGTAATAGAAATGAACTTGGTATGGCTCACATTCCTGAAGATAGACATAAACATGGTTTAGTTTTAGATTATCAACTTGATTATAATCTTGTTTTAGAAACTTATTATGATAAAAAATTCCAAAAAGGTGGTTTCTTAAATAAAAAAGCAATTAGAAAATATTCTGAAGATTTAATTCAAGTAAATGATATTAGATCCGGACAAGGATCAATCACAAGAGTTCGTAGTATGTCAGGTGGTAATCAACAAAAAGCCATTGTTGCACGTGAACTTGATAGAGGTTGTGATTTAGTTGTTGCCGTTCAACCAACTCGTGGTCTTGATGTTGGTGCAATTGAAAATGTTCATAAACAGCTTATTAAAGAAAGAGATGAAGGGAAAGCTGTCTTACTTGTTTCTTTGGAACTTGATGAAGTTTTGAGTTTACCAGATAGAATTCTTGTTATGCATAAAGGTGAAATCGTTGGTGAATTTAATCCAAAAGAAATTACAAGACAAGAACTCGGGCTTTATATGGCTGGATCGAAACGAGATACAGTTAAATTTCCATTAAAGGAGGACAAAGGTTATGGCAAATAATGACAATATTAAAAAAACTCCTAATGAATTTTCTTCATTTATAAAGAAAATTATAAAAAATGATGGTGTGCAATCTTTGATTTGTTCAATTTTGTGTATTATCGTTGGCTTATTAATTGGTTTTATTGTTCTTCTTTGTATTAATCCAGCTGGAGCTGGCGAAGGAATAACAACTTTAATTAAAAATTTCTTTGTTTTTAGTAGTACAAATTTAAGGCTTAAATATCTTGGACTTACTTTAGCAGGTACCGCACCATTAATTATGACTGGTCTTGCAATTCTATTTGCTTACAAGGCAGGCTTATTCAATATTGGTGCTGCTGGTCAATATACTGTTGGCGCATGTGCTTGTATTTATGGAGCTCTTGTATGGCATCTTCCATGGTATTTATGTATGTTGCTTGCAATTCTTGCTGGTGCACTTTGGGGGGCAATTGTTGGCGCATTAAAAGCTTATTTAAATGTTAATGAAGTTATTTCAGCAATTATGCTTAACTGGATAGGTTTATATTTAACCAATATTATTATTACAAGTTCAAGTGCATGGGACACATCAAAGCACGAGACTTGGTCTTTTAGTGAAAAAGCACAAAATTCATTGCTACCTCAATTAGGACTTGGAAATCTTTTTGGCGGAAGCGATTATGTTACAATTGCTATTTTTATTGCAATAATCATGGCAATTGTGGTTTTTGTTGTTTTAAATTTCACAACTTTTGGTTATGAACTTAAAGCAACTGGATTTAATAAAAACGCTGCAAAATATAGTGGTATGAAAGAAAAAAGAAATATTATTTTGACTATGGCTATTTCTGGTGGACTTGCTGGGCTTGGAGCATCGCTTTATTATCAAGCAAATCTACAGCCATGGTATGCTAATTCAACGGTACCAAATATGGGTTTCAATGGAATTAGCGCTGCTTTTCTTGGCGGTCTTAATCCTATAGGAACAATATTTTCGTCCTATTTTATTACTCATATTACTAATGCTGGTGCAAAACTTGATACAAATTATTATAGTGCTCAAGTTTCTGATTTAATTAGTGCAATTATTATTTATCTTTGTGCATTTGTTGGTTTCTTTAAAATGTATCTTACAAAAGTTATTAATAAAGATAAATTTACAAGTCCAAGCGTTGGTAAACGTGGCACGCAAGAATACGCTAAAAAAGAAGGAGGTAAATAATTTATGGAAATGCTAGGTCTTATCATTCAATATACTTTAGTCTTTGCTTCTGTTTTAGCGCTTGTTGCTTTAGGCGGAATGTTTTCTGAAAGAAGCGGTGTTATTAACTTGGGTCTTGAAGGCACTATGGTTATTGGAGCCTTAGGTGGTGCGTTAACTATGAGATATTTGCCAGACACAACTCCTGCAGCTCTTGCTGTTATAGTTGTTATTTTGGTTAGTATCGTTGCTGGTGTTATTTATTCAACATTGCTCAGCGTTGCTTGTATTACTTTTAAAGCAGATCAAACTATTACAGGCACTGCTTTAAATATTATGGCTCCTGCACTTGCAACGGTTGTTGTAAAAGCTATTACATTAAATGAGAACGGGAAAGCCACTCCTAAACTTGATTATATTCAGCTACAGCAGAATTTCGTATTTAAAATGACAGAAGTTAATTTTTCATGGGTTATTCCTATTGCATTGTTGGTTATTTCTACAGTTTTGATTTTAGTTGCAATTAAGAAAACTGAATATGAAGTAAAATCAAGAAAGATTCATTTCATTCTAGGTATTGTTCTAGCAGTTATTGGTGTTATATTTGCAATTTTATTTGGAACAAATATTCTTTCTGCTGTTACATTTAACTGGGCTATGTTTATAGTTATGGTATTTATAACTATTATCATGTTTTTAAATTCAATTATAGTTAATATTGTGAAAGATGAAAAAGTTGCTATAAAAAATATAGTTAGAACATGCATTATGTTTTTTGCATCGATTTTAGTCTTAATTTTAAACGTTTTACATTTTTTCGATGCAATAACAATGAATTGGTTTATGCCTTTAATGTTTGCTTTAGTTGGAATTGCTTATTACATTATTTATCACACTAAATTTGGTTTAAGACTTATGGCATGTGGTGAAAATCCACAAGCTGCTGATTCTGTTGGTATTAATGTTATTAAAATGCGTTATATTGGCGTTTTGATTTCTGGCATTTTAGCAGGAATTGGTGGAATTGCATTTATTGCTAGTGTTAATTCATCATGGTCATTTGATTATGGTGTTTCTGGATTTGGTTTCTTAGCTTTGGCAGTTATGATTTTTGGTCAATGGAAACCACTTTTAATTCTTGGAGGAGCAATTTTATTTGGATTCTTCCGTGCAATTGGTTTAACTTATACAGGCATTCCAATTTTAAGTGATCTTAATATTGATTCAACATGGTATACAATGCTTCCATATGTTGTCTGTCTTGTTGTTCTTGCATTTACATCAAAGAAGTCTCGTGCACCGAAAGCCGAAGGTATTCCTTACGATAAGAGTCAAAGATAACCTCTTCTAGATTATAAAATTAATAAGCCACAATTTCTTGTGGCTTTTAAATTCGCGTTTAATTGCTAATATATTAGCAATATTTGCTTATTTTAATGAAAAATGCTAAAATATTAACGATATAGAGCGATATGAAACAGAAATTTGATATTAGTACATTTGTAAATGTAACAACAGAAGAGAACACCTTAAAAGGTATAGTTGATAGAGTTAAGTTAAGAAGAAAAGAATTAAAACTAACTCAAAAAGAATTATCTAAAAGGAGTGGGGTTAGTTATGGATCTATTAGAAGATTTGAAAGTATTGGCGAGATATCTTTAACATCATTACTTAAAATTGCTAATGCTATCAATTGTCTTGAAGATTTTAAAGAACTGTTTAAATATAGCCAAATAACAAATTTAAAGGATTATAAATAATGATTGCAAAAGTAAAGAAGTTAAATGTTAAATATAATGATAAGTTAGTTGGTTATCTCGCTGATCTTGGAGATGGTAGAATTGCTTTTCAATATGATGAAGACTGGATTAAAAAAGGCTTCTCTATTTCTCCATTTTCTCTCCCTTTATCTAACAAAATATTTATAAATTCAAAAATGAATTTTGATGGACTATATGGTGTTTTTAATGATAGTCTTCCAGATGGTTGGGGCGAATTATTAGTTAGAAAAATGTTAATTAAAAAAGGCATTAATCCTGACAATTTAACTCCGCTTCAAAAAATATCTATAATTTCTAAAAATGGGTTAGGTGGTTTGAGTTATGAACCAACACAAATTATTTCTGAAGACTCCGACGATATTGACTTAGATTTCTTGTCAAATGAGGCAAATAAAATTTTAAATAATGAAGAAAATATATCGGATTTGGATGAAATATATAATCTTGGCGGATCTAGTGGCGGGGCGAGACCAAAAGCTCATATTAATATTGATGATAATGAGTGGATTGTAAAATTTCCATGTTTATATGACCCTAAAAATATAGGCGAATTAGAATTTAAAGCAAATAAAATTGCTGAAGAATGTAATATTAATTTGCCTGAATATAAGTTGTTTGAATCAAAAAAATGTACTGGATATTTTGGGACAAAAAGGTTTGATAGGGATAATGGTAAGAGAATTCATATGATTTCTTTATGTGCCCTTCTTGAAACAAGTCATAGAGTACCAAATTTAGATTATTTTCATTTGTTTCAAGTAATTAATCAAATATGCATTAATAAAGAAGACTTATATGAAGCATACAAAATTATGTGTTTTAATGTTTTATATGAAAATAAGGATGATCATGGTAAAAATTTCTCATTTATATATGATGAAAAATTAAAAGGTTATAGATTATCTCTAGCTTATGATTTAACTAACACAAAGGATAAAATAGAGCATGAAATGACTGTTAATGGGAATGGAAATCCTACAATAAAAGACTTATTAGAAGTTGCAGAAAGCTTCAAATTATCTAGAAGCAGATGCAAAGATATTATTGAGAAGACTATTGAGGTTATTGCTAAAAATAAAGAAAATCACTTATGAACTTTGCTTGTTCATAAGTGGTTTTTGTTCGATTGTTATAAAACAATTTTCTTTCCTTCGATTTGATTTTTATAAGTTTCAATTTGAGAATCAACATCTAATTCTTTAAATTGATTCATATATAGTTGATAGTAATATCCTTTTTTATTCATGAGTGAAACGTGATTACCATCTTCAATTACTACGCCATCTTTCATAACAAGGATTCTATCACAATCAACAATAGTAGAAAGTCTATGAGCAATAATGATTGAAGTCCTACCATCAAGCATTTTATTTACTGATTTTTGAATAACTGCTTCTGTTTCGGTGTCAATTGAAGAGGTTGCTTCATCAAGTATTAAAATTGCTGGATCTCTAATTAAAGCCCTTGCAAATGAAATAAGTTGTTTTTGACCTTGTGAGAGTTCGTCTCCACCATCTTTAAAGAAAGTATTGTATCCATCTTTTAAAGACATAATGAA
>CAZSMV010000024.1:0-3029 GCA_964608215.1 uncultured Staphylococcaceae bacterium | reverse complement strand
CCATATAGTTTTTCGAAATTTTCGGTTTTGTTATGGAATAAATCTCCATATTTTGCAATAACTTCAGGAGAATCAACTAATTGAGGTTTAGTATTAATTAAACTGAAAATTTTCTCAACACTAGCTTGGGTCGCCATTAATTCACTTATGATTTCGCTAAATTCACCAATTGGATTATAAATACTTCCAACAAATCCTAAGAAAACAATAAATGTACCAATACTATACGTAACCGAATCTTGTACACCAAGCATTGGAAAAACAACAATAATTATTGCAGTTGTAATTGTGCTTAACATTGTAATGCTTGGATAATATGGAGCGCTTACTTTTCCAGCTTTATATCTCTTTTTAAAGACGTCTTCAGTAGTATCATCGCATTCTTTATAAATATTATCTTCGATTGCCATTGTTTTAATGGTTTTGTTTCCATTAATACATTCAGCAAGCCATTTAACAAAATTACTATAAGCGCTACGAGCAATTCTATGAGATTTAAGAATTTGTTTTTCGAAGAATAAGGTTAATATACCAATTATTGGCGTAGTTGCGAGAATAATTACTGATAATCTCCAATCAGTTACAAACATTGTCACTAAAGTGAAAATTAAATCCATTAAAATCCAAAACACTCTTAAAACACTATATGACATGACGTCTCCAATGCTTGCAGCATCATTTTGGAGACGTGCAATTAACCAACCTGATGGAGTCTTATCATAATAACTATAAGACAATTCTTGGATCCTCTTAAAAGCATCTCTTCTCAAGCTTGTCATAATAGTCATTTCAAAATAATTCATTGTGAAGAAAGTTATAAATATACAAATACTTCTAAATAAAATAAGCAAAATATATAAAATAGTTGCACCAAAAAATGAAATATTTAATTTAATGCCTAAAATATTTAAATTAAGCATTACATCAAAAACATTATTAGTGCCAGCAAAATTACTTGCAGCATTAGTTAAAGCAAGATTGATTGCAGGTCTAAAAGAACTATCGAAAAAGGCAGTTCCAGCCATACCTAAAACAAGGAGAATAATTAATGGCCAATGAGGTAATAAATATCTAAAAGCGTTTCTCCAAACACCTAAATTGACCTTCTCTATTTTGTCTTCTTCTTGAAATACTTCTGCCATAATTTATACCATTTTTGTTTGAATCTCGTAAATTCTCTTATATAAACCATCTTTTTTCACAAGATCATTGTGTTTACCAATTTCAGAAATCTTGCCATCTTCAAGAACTATAATGAGATCTGCATCCTTTGCTGTAGATATTCTATGAGTAATAATAAATGTAGTAGATTTTTTCTTTGCTTCTTGAAGTGATTTTCTAATTTCAAAATCTGTTTCAGTGTCAACCGCACTTAAAGAATCATCAAAAATAACTACAGGAGCTTCGGTGATTAAAGTACGAGCTATTGCTACTCTTTGCTTTTGTCCTCCAGATAGTGTGGTTCCTCTTTCTCCAACTGGAGTTTTATATCCATCTTTGAATTGAAGAATGTTATCATGAATATGAGAAATTCTAGTAGCATATTCTATATCATTTTGAGTTGCATCAGGTTTTGCTATTTTTATATTATCTTCGATCGTTTTTGAAAATAAGAATGGATCTTGAAGAACGGTAGAGACATTTTGTCTTAAATAATGTTTTTGAATATTTTTAATGTCTATTCCATCAATTAGAATTTCTCCGCTTGAGCAATCATAAAGTCTTGTTAAAAGGTAAGCTAAGGTTGTTTTACCACAACCTGTTTTCCCCATTATTGCAACTGTTTGACCAGCTTTAACTTTGAAAGATATATTTTGTAAAACAGGTTCAGTAGAATCGCAAAACATATAAGAAACATTTTTAAATTCAATATTGCCTTTAATTAATGGAGTCTCGCCATTTGATAAATCTTCCATTGGTTCATCAAGAATCATTGAAATTCTTTCAAGTGAAGCATTTGCTCTTGCAAGATTAGAGAGAATAGTTGCGAGATCTCTAATTGGCCAAACCATCATATTTGTAAAGGTAAATGAAACATAAAATGTTCCAAGACTTATTCCATTAGGATCGCCTTGTGAGCCAATATAATATAGATAAAAACCATAAAGTGTAGTTAATGCAATTTGACTAAAAACAAATATATCTGAGCTTGAAAAGAAAAATGAACTAAGTTTTCTCCATTTCATATATTTTGCTCTATAATCATCTATATATGATTCAAAACTATCTATTTCAAATTTTTCATTATTGAAAGCTTTTACGAGTCTTACGGAGGCAAGATTTTCTTCAATTTTGCCTGACATTTCTGATTCACTATCATCGGTGATTTTATATCTTTTTCTAACTTCTTTAATTAAAAAGAAAGCATATATAAACATAAATGGCATTAGACATAAAGAGATTAATGCAAGTTTAATATTTGTGATTGCAAGCAAAATAAATGAAAAAGTAACTATGTAAACCGTATACATTATCGAATGCATATCACGAGCAATAAAACCTTTAAAAACTTCCTCATCTCTAGTTGCAGCTTGTAAAATATCTCCAGTAGGCATTGATTTAATTATAGAGTATGGAAGCCTTTCAATATGATAAAAGAGTTTTGATTGCATATTTTTTGAAAATTTTGCAGAAAAATAACTACGCATTATGAGTCTTGTTAATAAAAATGCGACATTAATAAGCGTAAAAACTAATAATATAATCGCAAAAAACCATATATTTGTTGAAAGGAATTTTATTCCTCCAAATAATTGAATAAACCACGTTTCTAAGATGTTTTCTGAACCATTAGTTATTATTAATTGTTCCATTGTAATTTCAGAGTTATAGGTTAATCCATTAGAATTTTGGCAAGTTAAAATATCAATTAAAACTTTACTTCCATAAGTAGAAAGCAAAGAAATAAAAATTGTAAAAAAGAGCAAAATAAAATATGTAAAGTAAATTCCTTTACATCCTTTTAAGTATACCTTCATCGCTTTTCTAAAATTTGACATGTTATTTATTTTACCAAATAAACCATTAAA
>CAZSMV010000023.1:0-14565 GCA_964608215.1 uncultured Staphylococcaceae bacterium | reverse complement strand
AGTTTTTAAAGTCATTGAATATGCTTTGAAACATGCGTACAAAGTTGGTTTTGCTATACCTCGAAAAGATGTAGTTAACGAGTTAGGTGTAAGACTTGCTAAAACCTTTGTTAATAATAAAGTTGTAAGTGTTTTTGGAGGTAACACAAGTGAATTAGTTGGTGACATTATTGTCTTAACAACTCATCAACTTTATAGATACAAAAATTATTTTGATTTGCTTATTTTGGATGAAATAGATGCGTTTCCATATAAAGATAATCCTGTTTTAATTAACCTTTTTAGAAGAAGTATTAAAAAGAATTATGTTCTTATGTCGGCAACGCCTTCCCCTTCAGTTTTAAAGGAATTTTCGAGACCAAATCACAAAATTGTCACTTTATATACTAGATATCATATGAAACCAATTCCAGTACCGAAAATTGTAATTTTATATGGTTTTTCAAAGTATTTGTTTTTATTTAAAAAATTAAAAGAATTTCAAAAATCTAGTAAGCCATGCTTCTTATTTGTCGCAACAATTGATGAGTGTGAGGAGGTTTTTAAAATAGTTTCAAAAGTTGTTCCAAATGGTAATAGAGTTCATTCGCAAGTAAAGGAAAGAGGAAAAATAATTGATGATTTTAGATGTGGGAAATTTAAGTATCTTGTTACAACAGCGGTTTTAGAAAGAGGTGTTACTGTGAAAAACTTACAAGTAATTATTTTTAATGCAGATCATTCTATCTATAATTCTTCTGCTTTAATTCAAATATCAGGAAGAGTTGGCAGAGTAAAAGATGCCCCAGATGGTGAAGTTATATTTTTAGGAAATAAAAAAACTCATGAAATGGTTGAAGCAATTAACAAAACAAAAGAAGCAAACGAGCATTTGCAAAAATTGCTTTAATGACATAAGTTATCAAAGCTTTCATAAACTATTTTCGTTTGATTATTCTTTATGTGATAGGTGTTTATATAAATTAAAACCAGTATTTAATTTTTTTAAAATTAATGGGATTGATGCTTTATCAATTTATAAATACGATGATTTAATAAAAGATAAAATTTATTTGTATAAAGGATGTGAAGATTATGAATTAAAAGACATTTTTATTAAACCATTTAAATTTGAATTAGAAATAATGTTTGATGGTTATAATATAGTTCCAATTCCATCATATTTTGAAGATGATCAAAAAAGAGGATATAACCATGTAATCGAAATTTTTAATTGTTTAAATTTAAAAATGATTAAGTGTTTAATTAAGACAGAGAACATTAAACAAAAAGAATTGAGTTACAATGAAAGACAAAAAATAGAAAACTATCTTAAATTTGATGAAAAGTATAAAGTAAAAGGCAAAAAAATATTGATTGTTGATGATGTAATCACAACCGGTGCATCTATGAAAGCAGCTATAAAAATCATGCAAAATAAGGGCGCTAAAAAAATTAAAATTCTTTGTGTTGCAAAAAGAGAACTGGGCGAAACAAATACATTTAGCATGAAAATTTAAGAAAGGGTATAATCATATATGTTTGAATACCATTATATATAATGGTAAACTATAAAACGTTTATTAAAGGATGATTTGATATGGCAAATTTTATTGAAAAATTATTTAGAGTTGATGAAAGAGTTTTAAAGAAATATAAAAAACAAGCAAAAAAGGTAGAAGCATATGAAGATGAGATGGCTAAATTATCGGATGATGAATTAAGAGCAAAAACCCCTTATTTTCGTAAACTTTTAGCCGAAGGGAAAACATTAGAAGATATAAAGTTTGAAGCTTTTGCAGTTTGTAGAGAGGCAGCAAAAAGAACTTTAGGGCAATTTCCTTTTGAAGTTCAAATTATAGGTTCTTTAGTTTTAAATGATGGTGAAATTGCTGAAATGCGTACTGGCGAAGGTAAAACTTTAACTTGTACAATGGCAGTATATCTTAATGCTCTTGAAGGAAAGGGTGTACATGTTGTTACTGTTAACGAATATCTTGCTACTCGTGATTCTGAATGGATGGGTCAAATTTATAGATTTTTAGGTTTAACAGTCGGTGTTAATTTACATAGTTTAGGAACAGCAGAAAAGAAAGCTGCTCATGCTTGTGATATCACTTACACAATTAATAGTGAATTAGGTTTTGATTATCTTCGTGATAATATGGCCCAAAGTAGAGATAGACGTGTTTTAAGGAGCTTAAATTTTGCTGTTGTTGATGAAGCCGATAGTATTTTGATTGATGAATCGAGAACACCTTTAATTATTTCTGGTGGTAAAAAGGCTACTGCTTCACAATATATAGTTGCTGATAAATTTGCTAAATATTTAAAGAAAGATGTTGATTATACAATTGATGTTAAAGATAAAACGGTTTCATTAACTGAAGATGGAAATAATAAAGCCGATAAGATGTTTGGTATTAAAAATATCTATGATCCACAATATCAAGAATTGGTTCATAGAATTCAACAAGCCTTAAAAGCAAATTACATTATGACAAGAGATGTTGAATATCTTGTTGATCAAAATAATGAAATTCAATTGATTGATACATTTACTGGTCGTATTTTAAAAGGACGTGAATACAGCGATGGTCTTCAACAAGCGATTCAGGCCAAGGAAGGTGTTGAAATTAAAGAAGAAACTTCAACATTAGCTACAATTACTTATCAAAATTTCTTCAGATTATTTAAGAAAATTGGTGGAATGACTGGTACTGCAAAGACCGAAGAAGAAGAATTTAGAAAAATTTACAACATGAATGTTGTTGTTATTCCAACAAATCGTCCAATTCAAAGAATTGATGCTCCTGATTATGTTTTTGGAACAAAAGAAGCAAAAATTAAAGCCCTTGTTAAAGAAGTTGGCGAAAGACATGCAACTGGGCAGCCAATTTTAATTGGTACACCTTCTGTTGAAGCGAGTGAAGAAGTTGCTGCTTATCTTGATAAAGCCGGGCTTAAATATGATATGTTAAACGCAAAAAATCACGAACGTGAAGCCGAAATTGTAGCCCACGCTGGTGAATTAGGACATATTACACTTGCGACAAATATGGCTGGTCGTGGTACTGATATTAAATTAACTGAAGAAACAAGAAAACTTGGTGGTCTTTGTGTTTTTGGCTTAGAAAGACATGAATCTAGACGTATTGATAACCAATTACGTGGACGTAGTGGACGTCAAGGTGATCCAGGTTTTTCAAGATTTTATGTGTCTTTAGATGATGAATTAATGATTCGTTTTGCTAATGATAATTTAAGAAAAATATTTGCTTCATGTGGAGATGATGCAATTGAATCTAAAGCATTAACTTCTGCAATTACATCTGCTCAAAAACGTATTGAAGGACAAAATTTTGATATTCGTAAGAGTTTACTTGATTACGATGATGTTTTAAGTAAGCAAAGAGCAATTATGTATGCAAAGCGTGATAAGATTTTGTTTGCAGATGATATTAATGATTTACTCTTAGAAATTTTCTCTGATTGCGGAAAAGCTTTATGCAATCGTGCTGTTCCAGAAGAAGAAAAGAATAAAAATTTAGTTAGTGCAAAATTATTGCAAGATTTAGTTGTTCCAAGATTTTTAAAAGCAGAAGAGTTTGATGCTTCATTATATGAGGAAGCTGATGCTAATGATGCTGGAGAAGATTTAGGTGAAGTTTTACTTGATGCTTATTTAGCAAGAAAGAAAGTTTGGGATAAAGATTTTGCTGAAAATTTAGAAAGAGAATTAACTTTAAGAATTATTGACCGTAATTGGACACAACAAATTGACAATATGGCAAGATTTAGAGAATCTGTTTCATTAAGAAGTTATGCACAAGTCAATCCTCTTCAAGATTATGTTAACGAAGGTTGGGCAATGTTTAGAGAAATGAATGAAGTAATTTCTCTTGAGGTTGTCTTAAATTTACTTAATATAAAAGTAGAAACACAAGAAGAAAAGAAAGAGACTTTTGTTCCAAAAGTTGATGCCGCAAAGCAAGAAGAAAAGAAAGAAGAAGCCGAAACTGTTGTTAAAAAAGAGGATAATGCTAAACCAGTCGTAAATGAAACTGCAGCTGGCTCAAATGTATCAACAGCCAAAGCAAATGAATCTAAACTTAATCCAGTGAATTCTAACAAAGAAGGATCACAAAACTCTTTGAAAGATGAGAAAAAGAAATTAGAAAATCCTAATTTAAATATTAGCGATATTGATAAGGACAAAAAAGCAGCTGAAGATATTGATGAATCAAGAATTCATACAAATTAATTATTTTGGATAAATAAAATGGAATTATATGTTTTAAAGGAAGGATTAAATGTAGCAAACGTAGAAATTACTAAGCTCGGTAATTCTCTTTGATGTAGAAAAAATAAACCAAGAAATTAAATCAATTGATGAAAAAAGCATGGAAGATTCTTTTTGGTTGAACCAAAGAGAAGCAAATAAAATTATTAATCATAAAAATGATTTAATTTACAAAAAGGAACTATTTTTTAAAACTAAAAAAGAGATTGAAGATCTTTTAGAAGTTTTAGAAACATTGGATGTTAATGATGTTGAAATGATTGATTTAGCAAGTGAAGAATATAAAACAATGAGTACTCACTTGGATGAATTAAAAAAGTTAATATTATTTTCAGGAAAATATGATGATTCTGATTGTATTTTAGATATTCACCCTGGCGCAGGCGGAACAGAAGCTTGCGATTGGGCAAATATGCTTTTAAGAATGTACACAAGATTTTGCGAAAGAAATGGTTTAGTTTATAAAGTTGCGGATTTTGATGTGGGGGATGGAATTGGTGTAAAATCAGTTACATTATTAATTAGTGGTAAAAATGCTTATGGTTTATTAAAAGGCGAAAAAGGAGTTCATCGTTTAGTTAGAATTTCTCCTTTTGATGCTAATAAGAGAAGACATACTTCATTTGCTAGTGTTAATGTAGTTCCTCAATTAGATGATTCTATTAATGTTGAAATTAAAGAAAGCGATTTAAAAATTGATACATATAGATCAAGTGGTGCAGGCGGACAAAATGTAAATAAGGTTGAAACAGCTGTAAGAATTACACACATTCCTACCGGTATTGTTGTTTCTTGCCAAATTGATAGATTTCAACTTAAGAACAAAGAAATGGCAATGAATATGCTTCGCTCTCGTCTTTATGAACTTGAAAAAGAAAAGAACGAAGAAATGAAAAATAATCTAATTGGTCAAAAGAAAAATATTGAATGGGGCAGCCAAATAAGAAGTTATGTTTTTTGTCCTTATACTCTTGTTAAGGATAATCGAACAAATGTAGAAGATACACAAATAGATAATGTTATGGATGGGGATATTTCGAAATTTATCTATGGTTATTTGGAATTAATATCTAAAGGAGCAAATTGATATGTTTAAAAAAATATTTTCAAAAAATAACATAAAAAACACGCTAAAAACAATATTTTTAATGCTTTTAGGAACAATGTTGTTATCTATTGGATCTGGTGTTTTCTTAGTTCCGTTTTCAATTGTTAATGGTGGAATTAGCGGTATTTCTATACTATTAGGTGAAACTGGTTTCTTAAGTGTTGATGTATGGTCATATATAGTTATGTGGTCTTTATTTTTATTAGGTTTAATATTTTTAGGTTTTAAATTTTCAGCATCAACATTAATTGCTACAATTTTCTATCCAATATTTTTATCTATTTTATTAAGAACTAATATTGCCGAAGGAATAGTTAAGTTGCTTTTGGTTGATGGTATGTCAATTGATAAATCTAGCGGCAATCTCCTTGCTACAAATGTAGAACTTATGGATGTTGGACGTTTGATAATAATTGCATTAACTGGAGGAGCAATAATTGGAATAGGTTGTGGGATTACATTTAATGCAGGTGGCTCAACGGGTGGAGTTGATGTTCTTGTTTTTATTGTCAATAAATTCACGAATATTAAAACAAGTATTTTATCTTTATTAATTGATGGAGCAATAATTTTGATTGGAATTATTGTTAGCATTTCGGATAAAAATTCCCAAGGATTATATAAAGGCTTAGTTGGTATTTTAAGCGCGGTTTCTTGTTCGGTTATGATTGACGTTATTTATAATAGCGGTTCTGGAATAGTTATTGATATTAACACAACAAAATACAAAGAAATTAATGACTATATCATTAACGAATTAGATAGGTCATCTACGATTTATGATGCAATTGGCGGATATTCTAAAATAAATAAAAAGGTTATTAGAGTTGCTATTAGACCACGTGAATTTATTAAAATTAAAGATGAAATAGCTGAAATTGATCCAAATGCATTTTTGATTTGCTATCAAGCAAAGCAAGTTAATGGTGATGGATGGTCTCCACTAGTTTCAACTAAAGAAAATACGTTTAGAAAATTGGAAAGAAATCTAAAGAAGAAACGCAATCAAAAGGAAAATAAAAAAGATGGAAAATAATCCTTTTAAAATAGTAAGTCAATTTAAACCAACTGGAGATCAACCTAAAGCTATTAAGGAATTAGTTGATGGTATAAATGACAATAAAAGAGAACAAATTTTGCTAGGAGCAACTGGCACTGGTAAAACTTTTACCATGGCTAATATTATTGAAAGAACGCAAAAACCAACAATAATATTAGAGCCAAACAAAACCTTAGCGGGTCAAGTTTATTCCGAGATGAAAGATTTATTTCCAAATAATAGAGTTGAATATTTTGTTAGTAATTTCGATTTTTATCAACCTGAAGCATATATTCCATCAAGTGATACTTATATAGATAAAAGTGCATTAATGAATGAAGAAATTGAAATGATGCGAACTAGCGCTATAAACTCCATACTTGAACGAAGAGATACGATTATAGTTGCATCTGTTGCATCAATTTATGGTCTTACTGATCCAAGCGAATATATTAAATTAGTTTTTGAAGTAAGAGTAAACGAAAAAATAGATCGAAATAAATTTATAAAACGTTTAATCGAATCGCAATATAAGAAGAACAATATAGATTTTGCGCCAGGAACATTTAGGGTAAATGGTGATATCATTGATATATTTTTAATTTCATCAAAAGAGAAATTTTTAAGAATTTCTACTTTTGATGATGATATAGAATCTATTTCAATGGTTAATTATTTGTCTGGCGAAGTTATTGAAGAATTCAAAACATATCCTATTTATCCTGCTTATGATCATGCTTCAACTTACGAAAGAGTTAAAAGTGTGTGTGATGAAATTTTAAAGGATTTAAATGAGAGAGTAGCGTATTTTAAAAGCCAAGGTAAACTTTTAGAAGCTGAAAGAATTGAAATGCGAACGAAACAAGATGTTGAAAACCTAATGGAATTTGGCATTTGCCCAGGAATAGAAAATTATGCTAGATATATTGATAAACGTAAAGCCGGAGAAAAACCATTTTGTCTTTTAGATTATTTTCCAAGAGATTATTTAATGATTGTTGATGAATCGCACGTTTCAATTCCTCAAATTAGAGGAATGTATAATGGTGATCATTCTAGAAAACAAACATTAGTAGATTATGGGTTTAGATTACCAAGCGCTTTAGACAATAGACCTTTGAATTTTTCTGAGTTTGAAAAAGAAATTTCACAAGTGATTTTTACTTCAGCTACTCCTGGAGATTATGAACTTAATTTAACAAATAACACTTTTGCTGAACAAATTATTCGTCCAACAGGTCTTTTAGATCCTAAAATTGAAGTTAGACCAACATTAGGCCAAATAGACGATTTAATGCATGAAATAAAAGAAAGAATTGAGAAGAATGAAAGAGTGATGGTCGTTACATTAACAATAAAAATGGCCGAAGATTTAACAAAATATCTAAAAGAAAAGGGCATTAAAACTGTTTATTTACATAGTGAATGTAAAACTTTGGAGCGAAGTCAAATCATCTATCAATTAAGAAAAGGGAAATATGATGTTTTGGTTGGAATTAATCTTTTAAGAGAAGGTCTAGATATTCCAGAAGTCAGTTTAATTGGGATTTTAGATGCAGATAAGGAAGGCTTTTTAAGAAGTAATAGATCGCTTATACAAGTTGTTGGTAGGGCTGCTAGAAACAAAAACGGATTAGCAATCATGTATGCAGATTCCATCACCCAATCTATGAAATATTGTATTGATGAAACAAATAGAAGAAGAGAAATTCAAGATGCTTATAATAAAGAAAACGGCATTGTACCTGAAACTATTATTAAGGAAATAAAACCACCTATAACAAATTTCAAGAAAAGCGATGAAGATGTTATTGAAAATAAGGGCAAATTAAGTAAGAGCGAACTTAAGAAAAAAATAACTCAAATTGAATCTGAAATGAAAAAAGCAGCAAAAGATTTTGATTTTGAAAGAGCTATCGAATTAAGAGATATTTTATTTGAGTTAAAAGCTGAATTATAATATTAAAGATGTTATTTACTAGAGATTTATATTGGTTAGACTATTTTCATGAGATTTTAACTTACGTTAATAATTTTTTGCTTGTCTTAATTGGCGTTGCTTTTGGCGTTCAAATATTTTTTGTTTTATTATTTTTCTTAAAGAAGAAAACATTTCCAAAAGCAAAAAACTATCATAAATTTGCTATTATAATTGCAGCTAAAAATGAAGAAGATGTTATTTACAAGACTGTAAAGAAATTGTTAGACGAGCAAAAATATCCTAAAGATAAATTTGATATTTTTGTTGTTGCTAATAATTGTACAGATAATACCGCAAAATTAGCTGAAAAAGCAGGAGCAAAGGTTTTTATTTATAACGATAATAACCCAAAACATCAAATGGTTAGTTATCCTTTAAAATACGGATTTGATGAAATTTTAAAAATAGATAATGGATATGAATGCTTTATTAGGTTTGATGCCGATAATTTAGCAGATGAAAATTTTATTTCTATAATGAATGATGCTTTTGAAAGTGGTGTTGAATGTGCTAGATGTTATGAAAATAGTAGCAATTTTAATCAGAATAGAATCACAAAATGCATGGCTTTATACTATATGCGAGATTGTAGACTTTCTTCTAGAGTTAGAGAACGTGTTGGATTAAGTTCTATGATAAATGGACCTGGTATGATGGTTAGTACAAAAATAATTAAACAAGCTGGTGGATGGGACGCAATGAGCCTTAGCGAAGATGCTGAATTTGGAATTAATAGGATGTTTGATGGTGTAAAAGTCCATTTTGTTGAAGATGCAATTGTGTATGAGGATCAAGCTTCAACTTTTAAAGATACATGGAATCGTTTAGTAAGAATTGGACACGGTTTAAACTCACTATTTTGGAAAAAGGGCCCTAAAATGATATTTAAATTTTTAATGACTTTAAATGTTTCATTTTTAGATTTATTTTTGCAATTGTTTTTCATTCCTATGGCTTTTCTTTGTTGCACTTGGATTCCATTGTTTTATATTTTTGATTTTATATATTATTTAGTTTTAGCACCAAATGCACCAAACATGGAATATATAACACTTTTGCTTAAAATTATTGGTTTTTCCTTATTATTTGCGTTTTATTTAATATTTGTTTTACAAGCTTTGATGATTATTTTGTTAGAACATAAACGAATAAAGAATTTCAAGTTTAAAAATTATATTGGAACTGTTTTGCTTTTTCCGTTTTTTATGATTTTTGATTGTATTACAATCTTTTTTGGCGTTGTTTCAAGGCCAAAATGGAAATCAATAAAACGCAATAAATTGTAGACAAGTTGCTTATTTAATATTAATATTAAATGCGCACGGAGGAATGATTATGCAATGGTATGATTATGTATTTTGGATTGTTTGTTTAGTTATTATTGTTTTAAGCTTACTCCAAGGTGGTAAAAGCGAAGGTGCTTCTGGCGCTATTACTGGTGGCGGAATGAATGTTTTCGTTAAAACCAAAGAAAGAGGTAGTGAATTAATTATTTCTTATTTGACGCTTGGATTTGGTATTGTATTTTTATTTTTTGCATTATTAAGCAGTGTGTTAGTTAAATCGAGTTCGACAGATAGTAGCGACACATCAACAGCTTTACAAATATTCAATTTATTAAGATTTTAAAAACAAGGCGAGTCCTTGTTTTTATTTTCAAGCGGGATTCGATATAAAATTTTAGTGAAAGTTCATATTTGAACTTTCATTTTTTTAATATTTTGGTTTTGCTTGCTATTCTAAAATATTATTAATTTGATAGAATTATAGGCATGAAAATTATTAGAGATTATACTTCTGAAAAGAAAGAAGAATTAAAAGAGTTTTTTGGACAATTTGCCAATAAAAAATGTTTAGCAATTGTGCAAATTAATGATGATCCTGCAAGTAATGCTTACATAAGAGGAAAGTTGAAAGACTGTGAAGAAGTTGGCATTAAAAGTAGACTTATAAAATTGGAAGAAAGCACAACTCAAGAAGAATTATTAAGTTTAATTAATAAATTAAATAAGGATATAAGTGTAGATGGATTTATTGTTCAGATGCCTTTACCAAAACGGATTAATGAAGAAATTGTAAAAAGATCAATTCTTCCAGAAAAAGATGTAGATGGATTTAACCAATATTCAAAATATACACCAGCAACTCCGAAAGGGATTGTCGAATTTTTAAAAGATAATGGTTTCGATTTTAAAGGAAAAAACGCCGTAATTTTAGGAAGAAGCAATATTGTTGGCAAACCAATGCATGATATCCTATTAAAACTTGATATGAACGTTATAAATCTTCACACAAAAACTAAGGAAGAAGATAAGAAGTTTTATATAGAACATGCTGACTTAATTGTTGTTTCGATTGGTAAAAAATACAATATTGATAATCGATACAGTTTCAAAAAAGGTTGTATTGTTTTTGATGTTGGTATTAATAGAGAAGATGGAAAATTATATGGTGATTGTGTTCCAAATTTAGATGTTGCATATCAGTCACCAGTTCCTGGCGGTGTTGGTTTATTAACACGTTTAGCTTTACTTATTAATTTGAAGGAGGTTTGTGAAGACGATGGAATTTAATATCAAAAATACTAATGTTTATGGAATGGATTTTACATTAAAAGCAAGTGGTAATCCAATGAGAACCGAGTTCGATAGAGGGGAAGTTACTGAAAAAGATTTGGTTCGTGCTGAAAAATTAGGAACTTGTTTAAGTGGGCAAGGACATGATAATTTTTTAAAAGGATTCATTGTTCAATTTGATGTAATCGCTCCTTTATTTTGGTGGAAAGAAGCACAAAGATATCACTGGTTAGATTTTATTTCATCACAATCAACAATGCATTGTCTTTTAAAATTTGATGTTGAAAAACAATGTGTTAAAGATACAAATAAACAAGTATTGGAAATTGTTTCTAAAATTAAAGATGAATATAATGCTATACCTGAAGAAGAAATAGAAAAAAGAAAAGAAAAATGGAGAGAATTAGTTGCTTCGACTCCATGTGGATTTTGTTTAGGAGCTTCTATGACAACAAATTATCAACAATTAAAAACTATCTTTAATCAAAGAAAAAATCATAAACTAAATGAATGGCATGTATTTTGTGATTGGTGTTTAACACTTCCAAGATTTAGCGAATTAACTGGTTGTAAGAAAAATTAGAAAGAGCGGAAATATGAAAAAATCTATTTTAAAAGAATATGCACACCTTATTGCATCAACTGGTGTAAATATTCAAAAAGGTCAAGATGTTGTTATTCAGGCATCATTGGATCAGCCTGAATTTATTAGGATGTTAGTTCAAGAATGCTATAAGTGTGGTGCAAACGATGTTTTAGTTTTATGGAGCGACCCAACATTAACAATTTATAATTTCAAGTATAAAAAACTTAAGGATTTAAGTTCTTTAAATTCATGGCAAGAAGCTAGATGGCAATATTGGCATGATAATTTACCATGTAGAATTTATATTGAGTCAGATGACCCAGATTCAATGAGTAAAATCAATATGGATAAGTATGGTAAAGCAACAAAGGCTTTAACTCCAATTATTCGTAAATTTAGAGATGAAATGGATGAAAAATATCAGTGGTGCATAGCCGGTGTTCCTAGCGCAGGATGGGCTAAAAAAGTATTTCCAAAACTATCAAAGAAAAAAGCAATTGAAGCTTTGTGGGAACTGATTTTAAAAGTTAGCAGAGCTTATGAAGGTAATCCTATTAAAAATTGGGAAGAGCACGATAACAATTTACATGAAAAGATGAAGGTTTTGAATTCTTTAAACTTAAGAGAATTGCAATATCACAATTCATTAGGAACCGATTTTAAAGTTGGTTTAATTCCTGATGTAATTTGGCTTGGTGGCGGAGAAAGCACAAAAGATACAAAAATTTATTTTCAACCAAATATTCCAACAGAAGAAATGTTTACTTCACCAATGAAAGGAAAAGCTGAAGGCATTGTCTATGCTTCAAAACCATTAAGTTATAGAGGCCAAATAATTGAAAATTTCTGGTTTAAATTTCACGAGGGGAAAGTAGTAGATTATGGTGCTGAAAAAGGAAAAGAATTATTAAAACAAATGATAGAAGTTGATGAAAACGCTTGCTATCTTGGTGAAGTTTCATTAATTCCTTATGATTCGCCAATTAATAATACTGGTATTTTATTCTTTTCTACTTTATATGATGAAAATGCTTCATGTCATATCGCATTAGGAACAGGTTTCCCTTCGCTTCTTAAGGGTTATGAAAATATGACATTAGAAGAAATAACTAAAAAAGGAATTAATCATTCTGGAAGCCACGTTGATTTCATGATTGGGACAAAGGACCTAGATATCATAGGAATAGATGATAAAGGGAACAAACATCAAATATTTAAGAATGGTAATTGGGCCATTTAGTAGAAAATGGGATTGTTAAATCAATCCCATTTTTAGCATATATTTTCAAAATCAGATGGATCATCAATATCAATGATATCTTTGATTGGAATAAAAAAATCTTTGAAGTATATTCTCTTATTATTTTTATCAATTTTTTTAATTTGAGCACGGAACGTATATAAATATCCATCAAAATAGATCTTAAAATTTAGTGGTATATCAGAATGTTCATGTAAAATTAAATCTATTTTTTTCGCCTGATCACTTGAAACTTTTGGTTTGTTAATCTTATTTTTTTCATATAACATTTTTTCCAAAAATTCATTTTGTTCAACCAAAGAAGAAAATGGAAGCCATTTCTTCATGCCGCGATCTTCACTCATCTTCTATGCCCCCCTATTTGATTATGTCTTTCCCTAATTGTACTAGATTTTGTTAATGCACTGGTTCTAGATATACTATTTTTTCCAAATTTCTCCATTACCTCATCTAGTGTTTTATACATTTCTTCTTCATCATCTAAAGATTGTACATCTGAAAATAAAGAAAGTTGTTGGATGTTTTTGTTTGATAAATCTGTATATGAAATACAAACTCTTCTTATTGGTTTATCCTCACAATATGTATTAAATAAATACATTATTCCCTTTAGTAAATCACTATTAACGGAAGTAGGACTGATTAATTGAACTTGATGAAAAAATCCTCCATCTATGGCACTAGAATAAGCAATCCCTAAATGCACACATCCACAATTTTTCTGTATTTTTCTAAGTCTTATAGTTAACTCATCGCACATCTCTTTTAGGATTAAAACCATTTCTTTTTTAGTATAATCTCGCATCAAAACTTGCCCAATGGATAAGCCTTTATTAAGTGGCAGATATTTTTCTCTTATATCTGTTTCATCTATTCCATTTGCATGATTATGAAGTTCAGATCCTAATATTCCAAATCTATCAATAAGTTCTTCTTTATCGTATTTTGCTAAATCTCCAACTGTATAAATTCCTAATAAATTTAGTTTGGTAGAATATCCTAAACTAATTCCCCACATTTTAGTTAATGGTTTAATTGGCCATAGTTTTTTAGGAACATCATCATATGTCCATTCAGCAATAAAATCCTCATTCGTTTTAGCTTCTATATCATCTGCAACTTTAGCTAAAAACATGTTTGGTCCAATTCCGGCAGTTGCAATTAAATTAGTTTGATTTTTGATTTTAGCCAGTATTTTTTTAACCAACTCTTTTGGTGTGCATCGATATAATTTCAAATATGGTCCTAGATTTATAAAACATTCATCAATTGAATAAATGTGAAGATCATCTTGCCCAACAAAATCAAGAATAATAGAAATTATTTCAGCACTTTTTTTGACGTATTTTTCCATTTGTGGAACTGCAAAAATTATATTCAAATCTTTAGGAAGTTCCTTTCTTCTACATCTTGAAGGAACTCCCTTCATTTTTAAGGCATGTGAAACGCTTAAAACAATTGTTGCTTCTTTTCTTGAAGTATCTGTTACCGCAAGAAATGCTTTTAAAGGATCAAGGCCTCTTTCAACACATTCAATCGAAGCATAAAAAGCTTTCATATCTATTACAGCAATTACTCTATTTTTCACAGTTAATAGTTTAATATATTTTTTAATTCTTTATGTAAAAAATAAAAAGATTTTTATAACTAAATAGAGTAAGATAATAGGGCGTGGGACAATAGCTCAGTTGGGAGAGCGCATCGTTCGCAACGATGAGGTCGTGGGTTCGAT
>CAZSMV010000022.1:0-18326 GCA_964608215.1 uncultured Staphylococcaceae bacterium | reverse complement strand
TAATTCTTATTTGGTTTAAGTTCCTCATCAACAATCTTTTTAGCTAAAATTGTTTCAATTTCATGTTGAATAAATCTTTTAATTGGTCTTGCACCATATTGAGGAGTATAACTGCTATCAAGAATATATCTCTTAATTTCAGGAGTAAATTTAACACTATAATATTCTTCTGCGAGTCTTAATTTGAGATCGTTTAACATCTTATCAACAATCTTTTCTTGAACATCTTTAGTTAAAGAATTAAATGTTACAATTTCATCAATTCTATTCAAGAATTCAGGTTTGAATGTTTTATGCAATATTGCTTCAACTAAATCTTTATGACCTTCAAGAATTTCTTCGCTTCCTAAGTTACTTGTCATAATAATAATAGTATTTTTAAAATCTACTAATCTTCCTTGACTATCAGTAAGTCTTCCGTCATCCATGATTTGAAGAAGAATATTGAATACTTCTGGATCAGCTTTTTCAATTTCATCAAATAATACAATTGAATATGGATTATGTCTTACTGGTTCAGTAAGTTGTCCACCCTCTTCATAACCAATATATCCTGGAGCTGCGCCAATTAAACGAGAAACACTATATTTTTCCATATATTCAGACATATCAAGTCTAATAATCTTGTGTTCATCATCAAACAATGCTTGAGCTAATGCTTTTGCAATTTCTGTTTTGCCAACGCCGGTTGGTCCTAAGAAGAGAAAACTTCCAATTGGACGATTTTGATCTTTAATACCTGCTCTTTGACGAATAATTGCATCACTTACAAGTTTAATAGCTTCATCTTGCCCAATTACTCTCTTCTTTAAAGTATCGCTTAAACCTAGAACTTTTTCTTTATCACCTTTAATAATCCTGCTAACTGGAATATTAGTCATCTTGCTAACAATAGAAGCAATATTTTCTTCGGTAACAACATCGCTTAACATACGTTTTGTTCCATCCCTATTTTTTTGAGATTCAATATCGTTAATCTCTTTTTCAATAGCAGGAATTTCTTTATATTGAAGTTCACTACTTCTCTTATAATTTCCTTCGTTATAAGCAGTGTTAAGTTCAAATTTCTTATCTTCAAGTTCTTTTTTAAGTTCTTTGCTTCTTAAAATATCCTTCTTTTCTTGCTCCCACTTGTCAGTAAGTTTATCATCTTCTTCATGAAGTTTATCCAATTCATCTTCTAATTTACTAAGTCTAATTTTAGATTGTTCATCAGATTCATTTTTTAAAGAAAATCTTTCAATTTCTTTTTGACGAATATTTCTTTTAACTTCATCTAATTCGCTTGGCATCGATTCAATTTCAACTCTAGTTTCTGCACATGCTTCATCAATTAGATCAATTGCTTTATCAGGCAAGAATCTATTAGTAACATATCTAACACTATAATTAACAGCCGCAACAAGAGCATTATCAGTAATTTTCACACCATGATGACTTTCAAATCTATCTTTCAAACCTCTTAAAATAGATAAAGTATCATCTTTAGAAGGTTCTTGTACCATAACAGTTTGGAAACGTCTTTCAAGTGCTCTATCTTTTTCTATATATTGTTGATATTCACTTAAAGTAGTAGCACCAATACACATAATCTCACCTCTAGCTAACATTGGTTTTAACATATTAGAGGCATCCATTGCTCCTTGAGTTCTGCCAGCGCCAACAATAAGGTGAATTTCATCAATAAAGAGAATAATTTTACCATCGCTCTCTTTAATTTTATTTAAAACAGCTTTTAAACGATCCTCAAATTCTCCTTGATATTTAGCACCTGCAATCAAAGCTCCCATATCAAGTTCAAAAATTTCTTTATCTTTTAATGTTAAAGGCACATCATTACTTGCAATTCTTTGAGCCAATCCTTCAATAATTGCTGTTTTACCAACACCTGGTTCTCCTAGCAAAATTACATTGTTTTTAGTCTTTCTTGCAAGAATTGTAACTACATTTCTGATTTCTTCATCTCTTCCGATTACAGGATCAATTTTGTTCTTTTTAACTTCTTCAGTTATATTTCTACCAAATTTCTTTAAAACATCTGTATCTTTTGAATAATCTTCATAACCTTGTTGATTCATAATTTTATCCTCCAATCACGTATTATAATATACTATTTTTAGCACTTGTCAATAGAGAGTGCTAAATATTTAAATTTTTACTCATGGTTGAATTAACTTCGACGCATTCGTGATAATTTCAAATATGAACTCCAAAATATATAGAAATTATTAAAAAATATTCAAAAAAATATTAAATATTTCAAAAAAGAAAAAACGATGAAATTTTTATCAAATTTCATCGTAGAAAGTTATTTATCCAATTTATGTATATCAGCCATACTTAATAACTCAAGGTTATCATCTCCTTCAATTTTTAAGATCTTAAGTTCAATCATATTATCTTCAGGAGAACTTGTTGGATGAAGTATATTTAAAACCTCGCAAACCATTCTTGTATGACTATTAGGAACTAAAAGAGCTCCATTGTCATTAGATAAATTAAATTTATCAAATTTGTTAAAAGATAAAGAATGTTTCTCACCAAAATGTAAAGCAATATTTTCTTGACCTTTCATTAATGCACTAACACCGACTCTATCGCCAATCTTTAAATTATTGCCTGTATCACTTTGCGAACCAATTAAAACTATAATCACATCATAATCAACTTGCGATGCCCAAGCACAAGTCATTGCATATTTATTATTTTCTTTTTCATAAGCAACAACATTAACACCTTGTAAAATTAAATCCTTCATAAAACCACCTCTTAATTATTCATTGCAAGTCTTTTTACTTTTCTTTTATAAATAAGGCGACTACCTAACTTATAAATTCCAAAATAAATTGAAATAACTATTAAATCAGCTAAGAAAAGACCAACCATATATAAAACATAGGCCAAAATCCAACCATATCCATTGATTCCAGGAGATAATGCCCAAATATCTTTTAAGATCATAACGTTTGATGGATACCACATTGAAATATACCACATATTAGTATTCATTGCCTCACAACTATCTACTCCAAAAAAATAAGGAATAAAGAAATTTATACCTTGAGCAATAAAACTAAATACTACAAGCATGCCATAAGTTATGCCAACAACCCTCAAATTTCTTGAATATTTTCCTTGACCAATCGAAAGATTTGCAATTGAAAAACAGCCTAGCATCATTAAAACAAGATGCCACGTAATTGTATGAATATAAATTCCTACATCACCCCAAGAAAATAATCCTTGTTGGTTAATAAATAAAGCAGCAAATCCTCCAAGCATTGCAAAAACACCCATAAAAGCAATTAAAATATCTCTTAAATGTGGGCGTTTAACAAGTGGCATAAATAGTGCAATAAACATAGGTATTGAACATATTTGCCATGGAAAAACGCCATAGTTATAACCATTTATAAAATTAAACCCTAAAATTCGGTTATAAGAAATTTGCTTATAAAGTTCAAATAAAACCAAAAATAAACCTGTAAAAAATAATGTAAAATTTGCAGCTTTTACATTATGTTTAAATTTAATCCCCAAACAAAAAAATACAACACAAAGAATAAAACCTGGAATACAAAGACTTACAACATGCCAATCCCAAGCTTTCCATGCAACACCATTATCAGGCCATAAAGCATTTTCTGGATGCTCGATGCATTCATTTAGAAAATTAATAATTAAATTATTCATTATTTCGTTCCCTTTAATTTAATATAAATACTGACTTTACTAGGATCGGATTCACTAGGAACAGAAATAATTTCGAATGTATCTTTATATTTTCGAATAATATCAAGAGGTTTAGAAAATTTATAACTACGCACATCAAATTCTGGATGTTGTTTATAAAGATAGCTCGAAAGATTGGAAAGATGAACCATATCTTCTTTTTCAGTGAGTTCACTAACATAAACAACTAAAACTTTATAAACATCTTCAACATTAGTGCCATCTAAATTAACTTCATCTATTTCTTCTTTGTGCTTCAAAATATCGTTAACTGCTTTAGAAACTTTATTACTTGAACTCTTTGAATAGTCTTTAATTACACCAAGTGGATAGAATCTATCTACTGCAGCTTTAAATGCTTCAACTGTTTTGCTTTCTCCCATACCTAAAACTTGTTTATTTGATTCTTTAAGTCTTTGAATTAATCTAATAAAATCAGAATCACTTGAACAGATACAATAAATATCAATGTTATCTCTATACAAAAGATCCATACAATCAATTATTAAACTACTATCTGTCGAAGATTTATTAACAGTAAAAGCATAATTATGCACGCATATTAAAGAGTATTTTAAGGCACAATTTCTCCATGGATTTAATATTTTGCTAGAGAAATCTCCATAAACTCTTTTAATAACAATTCGTCCTTGCTTATTTAATTCACCTAAAATTGTTGGTAGATATTTATAGGAAATATTGTCACCATCAATTAATAACGCTATCGTTTTTTCGTTTTCCATTTTTGACCTCTAACTTATATATTATATCAAATTTATAAATTACTTCTCTTTAATATTTATACAATATAATCTACTTCCAAAATCGCCCAACAATCTTACAGAATCATCGAATCCGGTACCTGTCCATTCTTGTTTCAGTTTAATACTTCCAGAATTTAGCATTTTCCCATCAACAATGTATTCTTCGTTTTCAGCAGGCATATCTTTATACTTACTTATCATATTTATAATTGTTCCATTTTCATTTAATCTTACAGGTAAAACCATATTGATTAAACCACCAAAAGCTTTAATATTGTGATTTTGCTTTCTAACTTTTACGTCATAAATTGCTTCTTCAATAAAATCTTGTCCAATTAGTTTTGTTACACCATTTGTTAATCTTTGAAGGCCAATAAAGTATCCTATTATTGCTTCTTTCTTATCATTGCTTAAAACCATCCATTCTGAATAATTTTTCTCTTCCATAAAAGAAAATTGATAGAAATCCCCGAATTGGAATAATTTTCTATGCTTTTTATAGAACTTCACTTGTTCCTTAATATATTTAATTTCAAGCGGTGTTAAATGATTTAAATCGAGTTCGTAACCAAGACAGCCGAATGCTGCCACATTAAATCTTGTATCTATAGGAGTACTTCTTAATGCGCTATGACTTGGCACCGCACTAACATGTGCACCAATTGTCGAAAGAGGATAACCAAGATAGGTTCCGCTTTGAATAAAATTTCTTTCATAAGCGTCAGTATCATCACTTGCCCAATTTTGTTGGAAATAGCTTAAAATTCCAAGATCAAATCTATTCCCACCACCGCTGCAACCTTCAAATAAAATATTTGGATGGTTCGAAGTTATTTCATTCATGATTCTATATAAACCAACAATATAATCATAAAAGAATCTTCCAGACTTATTATCATCTAAATAAAAATCACTTATAGGTCGATTATAATCCCATTTTACATAACTTATATTTGCAGAATCTAGGACACCATTAACTTTCGTAATTATATAATCTTGAACCTCTTTTTTAGTTAAATCTAAACAAAATTGATTCCGACTTTCACATGCTTTAAAACCAGGATGTTTAATTGCGTATTCTGGATGAGATTTATATAAATCACTATTTTCATTTATCATTTCAGGTTCAAACCATAAACCAAAACTCATTCCTAATTTATTAATTTTCTTTGCAAGTCCGTTTATTGAATGAGGAAGTTTTTTCTTATCAACATCATAATCACCAAGTCCTGCAGTATCACTAGTTCTGCCTTTAAACCATCCATCATCAAGAACAAAAAGCTCAATTCCACATTCTTTAGCGGTCTTAGCAAGTTTTAAAATTTTTGATTCAGTAAATTTTGCTCCAGTGGCTTCCCAATTATTGATTAAAATTGGTCTTTCTTTATTGGCCCAAGAACCACGAATTACATGGTTATTAATGAAATTATGCATATTTTGAGATGCTTTATTTATACCTTTTGATGAATAAGTCATTATTGCAAAAGGTGTCTCAAAAACTTCCTTCTTCTTTAATTTATATTCAAAACAAAATGGAGAAATTCCACTCATAATTCTTACCTGTTTTGCATGATTTTCTTCAATGGATTCATAGTGATTTCCACTATAAATTAAATTAAAAGCATAAACATCCCCACTATTTAAAGTTGCATTCTTGTTTTTAATCATAAAAAATGGATTATGACGATGACTGCTTGCTCCAGTTTTGCTATCAATAATTAATTGACCATGTTTTATAGGAGAAATTTCTTTGTTACATTCACTGCTCCAAATACCATATAAAGAAATAAGTTCATAATCATCATTATTTAAAATAATCATTGAAGACATTGCTTTTAATAAAGATAGTTCATTATTCCCCAAATTTTTAATGATGATGTTTTTTGCAATTACATTTGATTTTTCAAAAACAATATAATGTAATTCCACAATTGTATTTGAATATGAATCTTTTAAAGTAATAATTAATTCTTCATCGCCATCGTGTGGTGTTGGCAATTTGTTAAGTTTTGAAATATCTTTGCTTATAGTATATTTTTCAAATAAAAAATCAAATATATAACCATCTTTGTTTTTTAAAATTATAGATGGATCATTGAAATCACCTTTCCCAGTTGTTGAAATTTCTAATGTTGATAAATCTAAACATTTTTTTGAATCAATACATTTATCATAAACGACTTGTGAGCCAAATCCATAAGTCCATTTATTAAATAAAGCTTGTGGATTAATTTCATTATTCACTTTAGTTCCATAATGTTCTAAAACAACATGCTTTGTCTCATCAATTCTTAAAATATAACTCGTCAATTCAGTTTCTAAATAGAATACGTTATCCTTAAATAAAATCATTTCAAAATCTCCTTTCTTAATTTTATAATAAGAACGTGAGGTTTTAAAACTATTTATGAAAGAAAAAATTAACAATAATTGGCTTTTTATCGATAATTTTAATGAAGACTATATCAATAATCGCCCTCAAAATCTAATCAACGTTTCATTACCACATACAGTTAAAGAAACACCCTATTCTTACTTTAGTGAATATGATTATCAATTCATTTCAACTTATTTCAAAGATTTTGAAATAAATGATGACATTAAAAATCATAATTATTTTTTAAAATTTGATGGTTTAATGATTAAAGCAAAAATTTATTTAAATAAAAAATTTCTTGGCGAATTTATTAGTGCCTATCTACCATTTGAAGTAGATATTACGAACGCAATTAAAAAAGGCAAAAATGAATTAATAGTTGTTGTTAACTCAAGAGAAGATAAACTTATTCCGCCATTTGGATTTGTTGTTGATTACCTTACTTATGGTGGAATTTATAGAGATGTTTATTTAATCAAAAAACCAAAAGTCTATATTAAGGATGTCTTTGTTCACGGGTTCATGGATGGAACACTAAAAATTCAAAAAACACTATCAAAAACCTCCTCAAATAGTACTAAGTGCATATATGAACTATATTATAAGAATAATTTAGTTAAAAAATTTACTGATGACACAACTAAAATTGATGATGTTCATTTATGGAATATCGATGAACCAAACTTATATGTTCTAAAAATAATCTTAGAAGATGGAAATTCTAAAGATGAGCATGTAGTAAAATTTGGTTTTAAAGATGCTATATTTAAAAAAGATGGTTTTTATCTAAATAATAAGAAAATCAAAATTATTGGATTAAATAGACATCAAGCTTATCCATATGTAGGATATGCAATGCCAAAAAATGCTCAAGAAGATGATGCTTTAATACTCAAAAATGAAATTGGAGTTAATGCTGTACGATGTTCTCACTACCCTCCAAGCGACTATTTTCTAGCAAAATGTGATGAGATTGGTTTATTAGTATTTGATGAAGTTCCAGGTTGGCAACATATTGGACAAGAAAAAGAGTGGCGCAATAATTTTTGGGATTTCATAAAAAGGATGGCTTTAAAAGATAGAAATTTCACTTCTATAATTGCATATGGTGTTCGTGTTGATGAATCGCCCGATGATCATGAATTATATTCTAAAGCAAATGAAATTATCCATAATTTGGACCCTTATAAACAAACAACTGGTGTAAGAAATTTTAAAAATAGTGAATGTTTAGAAGATTTTTATTCGTATAATGACTTTTCATGTAGTGATGAAATTCATGGATTTGATAATCCAAAAACAATACATAAAGATGAAAAACCATACATTGTTACAGAATGTATGGGTCACACAAAACCAACAAAAAATTATGATCATGAAGCATATAGAGTGTCTACCGCTTTAAGATATGCAAGAATTGTTGATGATTGCTATAAATATGATAGTATGTGCGGATTTTTTGGATGGTGTGCATTTGATTACAATACTCATAAAGACTTTGGGTCAGGAGATCATATTTGTCATCATGGTGTTTACGATATGTATAGAAATCCAAAAATTTCTAGTGCAATATTTAAAGCGCAAAATTTACAAAAACCATATATGGAAGTACTTGGAAACCAAAATATAGGCGATTATTGCGCAGCAATTTTCGGAAATATTTATATTGCAACAAACTTAGATTATATTGAGTTTTATATAAATGATGAATATATAAATAGGTTTTACCCTGATAAAAAAGATTATCCAAATACGCCTCATCCTTTAATTAAAATTGATGATTTAATTGGTGATAGAATTAAAGAAAAATTCAGTAAGAAAGATTTAAAACTCATTAAACAAGGTTTCAATTATATTGCATTCCATGGATATGGAAAGCTTCCTATAAAATATGCCTTTATTATGTTAAGAGTATTGCTGCATACACGAAAACCAATTTCATATTTTATGGATTTATACACAAAATACATTCAAAATTGGGGAAGTAAATCGACCGGCTATTTGTTTAAAGGATTTAAAAATGGAAAAGAAGTCATTACAAAAAGACTTAGTCCATCAATGAGTTTTAAATTAATTTACGATATAAAGAAAAATCCAATTAAAATCGATGAATCATATGATGTAACAAGAATTTCTATAAAGCATCTTGATCAAAATAATTCATTGATGAATTATTCTTTTATCCCTCTTCAACTGGCAACTAATGAAAACATTGAAATTATTGGTCCTAAATTAATTTCTTTACAAGGAGGACAAATTTCAATCTACGTCAAGGGCATTAAAAAAGGAACAGGAAAAATAACAATAAAAAGTCAATTTGAAACAAAAGAATTGGAAATTGATGTCGAATAATGTATGAAATTTTATAAAACCTCATTTATAAAACTGTACTTTTAATAAAAGTTCACATATGAAAAAGCTCTGAATTAGAGAGCTTTTTCATTATTAATATCAGAAAGTTTCTTTTGTTCTATTTCTTCACACATATTTTTATAATATTTTTCATCAATAATATAATATTTTTTAATCAATAAATACGAAACAATAAATAAAACTAGGGGAATAATGCACATGAAAAATTTAAGCCATATAATTTGACTAAAATTAATTCCTTCAATTAATTTATCCGCATTTTCGATAACTTCTTGTTCTGTAACTTCGCCTAAACCTTTTTCGATTTCATAATCACCAATGCCTTTACTAATTCCATAAAGGGAAGTGGCAAACAAACCAATATAAGTAACTCCATTCATTATTGCACTAGAAATTTTTGCAGTTAATGGTCTTAACGAAAATATAACTGCTTCTTTTCTTTCGCCAGTTTTGTATTCATTATATTCAATTGTATTAGTCATCATAACAATAAGAATAAGATAAAATATGCCTTGTCCTGCAAAAATACATATTCCAAACAAACATAAAATAGCAATATCAAGTAAACTCATTATACTATTTGTTTTCCCTAGACCTTGTAAACCTAAAACAAAACCACTGCTATTCAATGGTAAATCATATAAGAAAAACAAAATATAACCAATTAGTAAAACATAAAAACTAAATCTAAATAATTGAGCACGGCTAAATTTTTTAATTAATATTGGAAACAAACATTGAGCAATAATAGTTCCTAGTGCATATGCAACTGTGAAATAAGTCATTATTGATCCACCATTTCCATAGCCATAAACATAATAGAAATAGTTCAAACCAAAACCATTTAATATTGCTGAACCAATATAATAAATGCACATAACAATCGTAGTTATTCTTGTTTGACTATTATTTTTTAAAACTTTAAACATATCGCTAAATTTAGCTTCTTCCTCTTTTATACCATCATCTCTTTTATGCTCTTTGCAAAAGAAGAATAGTATAACTTGTGAAATAGCAAATAAAACAGCGATAATTAAAGCAATAATTGAATATGTTTGTACTGCATTTCCTGCAACAACCATTGGAATAATCCCACCAGCAGCAAAAGCACCAACTGATGCGCAAATACTTACAAGTGTAGTTATAGTGTTTCGCTCTTTTTCTTCACTTGATAAACTTGGAAGCATACTCCAATATCCAATATCATTCATTGTAAAAGTAAAATCCCATAATAGATAGAATAGAGCAAATGCAATTACATAAAACCATCCACCTGGTCTTAATGTAAACATTAAATATAAAACAACAGCATTAGATAAACCACCAATTAAAATCCATGGTTTATATTTGCCAGTTTTAAAATGAGTCTTTTCAATAATCCACCCCATAATCGGATCATTAAATCCATCCCAAATTTTAAGTAAAACTATGATAAATGTTATTACCCCCATTTGAGCATAATATAATCCACTACTTCTTATTGCTCCAGAAGTTATGTTCCACTCCCAACCATAACCTAAAGGTGCACAAAATTGCACATAAGTCAGAAAAAATAATGAAACAAGCTGATAAGCAGCATCACGACAAATAGTCCCTGTTGGATATAAAATTTTGGTACTTTTTGGTACCTTTCCACCACTAAAAGTATCTGTCACTTTCATATGAAAACCTCTCTTTATTAAATTTTATTCTCATAAATGATCAAACACAAATATAATTTATTCGGATGGTCTTAAAAAAGTATTTTCAAAATAAATTTGCTTAAATAATTAGCGGTTATTTTGTAAAAATATATTTTATCTAATAAATAACTAATTTTAAAAAACTTTATATGCAATCAAAAAAGTCTATTGGAATTTTCCCAATAGACTTCATCTAATTCATAAATTATTAGTTTCCAGCGAATGTTAAATGGTGGAAAACTAAGCACCAAATTAAATCAACATAACCCCAAACAATACCGGTAAGTGTAACAAATAAGGCAATAAAAATTCTTATAAAACTACATTTACGAATTGCATTATCCCAACGTACTAATATTTCTATAATCCAGTTGACTCCTGGAATAAGAAGAAGAAGAATTTGCAGTAACCTTGGAATTGAATTAAACCATTTTGACATATAATGCTCTCCTTTTTATTAAATTATAAAACAATTAAAATATTATTTTAAGATTTTTATAAGAGCATAAATGATTTTATATGAATTTATGCATTAAAAATTTATAAAACAAAATATTAAAATATCAATTAATTATTCATTCATAAATTTAACAATTTTTTCTTCTAAATCTTTAACATTTGAGACGTAATTGGAATTATTCGCTTTTATGCATTCCCACCAAGAAGGATTAGAAAATAAAACACTAACTATATTTGCACCTGCTTTTTTAGCATCTTTAATGTCTTGTAAACTATCGCCAACATAAAGTAAATCTTTAGTTGGTGTATTAAAATCATGAGAAACTTGTTCTAAAAGTTTATCTTTAACACAACCATCTTTTGAACCACCATAAAAAGCAATAAAATATTTTTTTAAATCAAGATCTTGCAATGAAATCATTGCTGTTTCAATACTTCGCCCAGTTAAAAAAATAAGTTTGTAGTTTAATTTTAATAAGTTATCTAACATATCTCTTATTCCTGGAAATAATTTAATATGCTGATTTGCTTCTCTTTTATATAATTCCAAATATTGATTCCAGTATTTAGGGTTATATTTTTCTTTAAAAGCTTTAATTAAAAATCCTTCTTCTGTTGGCCCACTCAATTTATTAAATAATTCAAGATCCATATGAATTCCAAGATTTTCATAAAAAAAATTGTCGAATGAATAAAGAATAAAATCAAAACTATCTGCTAATGTACCATCAAAGTCAAAGCAAACGTATTTCATATTACTTTTTTAATACCTCAACAATTTCACCAATATAAAAAGTGTGCAATTTTCCATTTTCACCATAAATATCTTTGATAATTGATTTATCTATGAAATTTTCTTTCTTAAAACTATCAAAATATAATTTTCTTAATATAAATACTAAATTTGCTTCTTCAAAATATTTGCACTTTTCACCATTTACATAATGGAAATTAACTTTTTCTACTTTGTTCTCATCCCTGCCTGAATGGGTCCCAAGATACAATGTTCTTTTTTTATATACTTCATCAAAGAAATTTATTGAAAAATATTGAGATTCCTCGATAAAACTATGAGAAAATCTTTCAGGACGTACATATGCAACCATAATTTTTTTACCCCAAAGTTCACCATATGATCCCCACGAAATTGTTAAACAATTAGTCGATCCATCGTTTTTAGAAGCAGCTAAAACAGCCCAATCTTTGTCAAACTTTTTATTTGCATCGAAATTTAATTCATCTAATTCAATTTTTTTAAAATTCTCCATAATATTCACCTCTTTAATTATTTTAGCCCATCAAGAACTAAAAATCATTTTGTTAATATCAATATTGTTTACAAAATAAATTTAAAAAAGTCACTTTTCATCAATAAATCCTTGATTTTCGCTTCAAGTCTCTATATCATAATTGCGTACGTAGAAAGAGATGCGCTCGCTTCTCACCAGATTTGCAAAGGCAAATTGGTTAATCAAGCTACTAAATTAGATTTTGTTTAATGAGCGCACTACTTCTATGGCAGTGTGTTTTTTATTTTTAGGAGGTAGTAATTTATAGCTACAAATAATATCAATCCAAGCATGGATCGAAAGCCAAAGTATGACAAATATAATGGTGACATTGTTAATGAGAGAATTCACTTTCCACAAGTTCGTTTAATTGGACCAAAAGGTGAACAACTCGGTGTTGTTAGTCGTTTTGATGCAATGAAGAAAGCTGAAGAATATGAATTAGACTTGCTTTGTGTCGCACCAAACGGAAATCCACCAGTTTGCAAATTAATTGATTATGGAAAATATCGTTTTGAACAACAAAAACAAGAACGACAAAACAAAATCAACTCAAAGAAAAAGATTATTGAACTTAAAGAAGTTCAACTTACTCCTCAAATTGGCGAACATGATTTATTAACAAAGGTCAAAGCAGCAACTAAATTCTTACAAGAAGGAAATAAAGTCAAAGTCGGCGTCCGTTATAGAGGCAGACAAATGGCTCACATTGACGTAGGAGAAGCAGTTTTAGATAAATTCTTAGACTACGTTAAAGATTATGGTACAGTAGATGGAAAACCTAGCCTTGATGGAAGATGGTTATCTTGTATCATAAATAGCAAAACAAAGAAGTAGTAAAGAAAGGAATTAAGTTTTATGCCAAAGATGAAAACAAAACGTGCCTTAGCAAAAAGAATTAAAATTACTGGCACAGGAAAAATTAGAAGACATCATGCTTATGTTAGCCACATTATGAGACATAAGTCAACAAAGCAAAAGAGACATTTAATGAAACAAACAGCTGTCAGCAAATCAGATGTTAAGAGAATTAAATATCTCATTCAAGAATAGTAGGAGGTAGCAAAAATGCGTGTTAAAGGTGGAAATGTTACACATTTAAGAAGAAAAAAGATTTTAAAACAAGCTAAAGGTTACTTCGGAAGTAAACACTTATTATTCAAAACTGCTAAAGAACAAGTTATGCATAGTAATAAATATGCATATGTTTCAAGAAGAGATAGAAAAAATGACTTTAGAAAGTTATGGATTAAAAGAATTAATGCAGCTTGCAGAATGAATGATATTTCATATAGTAAGTTTATGCATGGTTTAAAAGTTGCTAAAATCGATGTTAATAGAAAAATGTTAAGCGAAATTGCAATTCATAATCCTGAAGATTTTAAAGCTTTAGTGGCAGTTGCCAAAAAAGCAAAGTAATTGTTTTTAAAAAATATGCCGTTAAGAACACAAGTTCTTAACGGCTTTTTATATGGTTCCAATCAGTTAAAATCACGTTTGATTATTTTAAGTTCAGCATTTTTTACACATTCATTAACGAGCGAAACATAATCAAATTTCTTTTCAATTTCTAAGCAAACATCTAAGTGAGGTGCTGTTTTTGGCTTAACTGGTGCAAAAATTGTGCAACAATCTTCATATGGTCTTATTGAGATATCATAAGTTCCAATATCTTTTGAAATTTGAATAATATCAACTTTATCTGTCGTAGCTAATGGTCTAATAACAGGAATATTAGTAACTTCATTTATTACATTCATACTTTCCAAAGTTTGACTTGCAACTTGTCCAATTGATTCGCCACTACAAATAACTGGAATATGTTTTTCTTTTGCTAATTGTGAAGCTATTCTATACATCATTCTTCTCATAATTGTAATCGGATAACCAATATCACTATATTTATAAATCTCTTCTTGTAACTTTGTAAAAGGAATAATGTATAACTTAATTTTTGTTTGATATTCACCTAAAACAGCGAGTAAATCCTCTAATTTTTGTATTACGCCACTATTTGTATATGGTGGTGCAGCAAAGTGAATAAATGATAATTCGACTCCTCTTTTTAAAAGCAAATAAGAAGCAACTGGGGAATCAATTCCACCGCTAAGCATCATTAAACCTCGACCAATTGAACCTTTTGGATATCCACCCATTCCTTTAATAGTTTCAGTAAATAAATAAAAACCTTCACTATGAACTTCTATATTAAATAGAATATCTGGATTATGAACGTCTACTTTCAAATCTGAATTTTTTAAGATGTATCCTGCAATTTCTCTATTTATGTCGTCACTTGTGTATGGATACGATTTATCAATTCTTTTTGTTCTAATTTTAAAGATTTTTCCTTTTTCGCTTTTAATTTCCTTTAAAACAATTTTTTCAATGTTTTCAAGTTCAACATCATCCGTTATTTTTAAACATAAAGAAAAACTATACATTCCTGGTATTTCTTTCAGTTCTTTAATAATATCTAAATTATCTTCTTTTAAATTAATATAAATATGGTCATGTCTTACAACCATTGAATATTTATCTTCATATTCTCTTAAATTTTGCTTAATGGATCTGGCTAAAGAAAAAATAAAATCCTTTTTATTTTTTCCTTTAGTAGACATTTCTCCAAACCTAACAATAATCGAATTATAATTCATAAATAACCCCTTACTGAATCTAATGATTTTTTAAATTCTTGAATAAAAATTTTTGCTTCATCTAAAGTATTGTAAACACCTAAAGATATACGAATTGGATTACTTGCCTCAATTTCGCTGCACCCAATGCTTAATAAAACATAACTTTTTTCTTCTCTTTTTGAATAGCAAGCAGACTCACTATTAACAAAAATATTTTTATTTGATAAATCTTCAACAACAACTGAAGCCTTCTTGTTAATCAAACTTAAACTAACTATATATGGCGTCGAAATTTTAAAATCATGAACAGAAACACCATCAATTTTTTTTAATTCATTAACTAAATAATCATGAATTTCTTTAATTTTTTTATATTCTTCATTTTCATTTTTAACTAATAAATTAACCGCAACATTAAAAGCGCTAATTGATGGATAATCTAGAGTTCCACTTCTTAAATCTTGCTGTTGGCCACCACCATATATGATTTTATCTAGATTTATACTTCTTTTTTTCACAAGTGCACCACAACCTTTAAGACCATATATTTTATGACTTGTAAAAGTAAACATATCAAGACAATTGAGTTCAAGTTTTGCTTTGCCAATTCCTTGGACTAAATCGCTATGAAATACACTATCTTCTCCAATAATTTTTCTAATTTCTTTTAAATTATTAACTGTTCCAATTTCGTTATTAACACCCATAAAAGAAACAAAAACTGGATTGCTATCAAGGTGCGATTTTAAATCCTCTAAATCTATTTCGCCCTCTTTATTTATGTTTATATAATCAACTTTAAAACCTAAAGATTCTAATTCTTTAAAAACATTTAGTACACTTGCATGCTCATATTTTGAAGTTAGTATGTGATTAAATCTCTTTTTATTGCGCATACAAAAACCATATATAGCTAAGTTATTGGACTCTGTAGCACCACTAGTAAAAATGACGTCATATTTTTTAGAATCTAATTTGAGATTTTTTAAAATATTAACCTTAATTCTTTCGATATTTGCAGCATTTTCCATCGCTAATTTATGAATTGAGCTAGGATTAGCAAAATTTTCAATTGATGCATGTTCAAATTCCCTGAGTACCTCTTCTCTAGGTTTTGTAGTTGAAGCATTATCAAAATAAATCATATATTAATCGTATAAATTATCTTTTGCTTCAATTTTCTTTTTCACATCTTCGACCATTAAATAGCATTGTGAATAATCGCCATTTAAGAACAAGCTTTCAGCTTGAGAAAGTTCAATATTAATATCGCTAAATTTAACTCTTTCGCGATTTAAAAACATGATTTCATCCTTTGATAAATCATAATATTTTTTTGCATCGTTTACTCTACTGAAAATTATACTTGTCTTATCAGTTAAATCTTGCATATTAGTATTAACCAAATTTACATTAATTGGAACTGATTTAAGTAAAATAATTACATCATCAATAATTTTATAGGATTTATCTATATCATCATTAAATTTATCAGTAAATTCTTCATTATTGAAGTTTCTTAAAGTTGCTTCATATTCCTTGAGTTTAAAATATAATTCATTAATTGAAGTAAATGCATTTTCAGTATCAGTTTTCAATGAATTTAAATAATCCTTAAATCTATTAAATCTATCAAATAAATCACTTGTTCCTTGATCAAGATCTCTCATTTTTACAATTAAAATTGTATATGGTGTCTTTTCAAGAGAGTGGACATACATATCAAGTCTTCTCTTATCTTTTGCAACATCGTCTAAATTCTTTTGAATATCATTTAATTCAGTTTGGTGAACATCATCAACAATGTAATATTTTGAATATTTTGCAATATTATTTCTGACTTTAATAAATTCTTTTTCTAATCCGTTAAATGAATTATAGACTCTATCAACATTATCATTAAATTCTTTAGCAGCATCTTCTTCTTTAACAAGCATGTCTTCAACATGTCTAATTTCATCATTTAAATTATTAAGTTTTGAATCAAGATTTGTAATTTTTAAATCTTGAAGAGCAACTCTTACATCTTCAAGTCCAACTTCAACATCATTTTTCATTGCATCAAAGCCAACATGTTTTAAAGGATAAGCTTGTCCGATTAAGTTTTCATAGTGCTCACTAACAGTTTTTAATTCATCAGGAATGATTTCATTAGCTCTTTTAATTAAAGGAGGTACAGAATCAATTAATTTATCGCAAACTTTTAAAACATCACTAATTTCAGGAAGCAAATTATTAGCTTCTTCATAATCAGCAGTTTCAATTAAAGCTTCAAATTTAGTAAATCTATCATCAATCGTTGAAAAAACTTTGTTAAATGTATCACTTACATATGCAAGCTCTTCTTCGTGAACATTATATTTTGATTTAACATCTCTAAAAACATCTTTTAAACCTAAACTATTTTGTCTTGCATCTTCTTCAGGTTTAATTACGCCAACAAGATCATTATTAAAAGAATTTACAAGTTCTTCATAGTTAGCAAGTATACTTTGGGCTCTTTTATAAACTTTTTTAAATTCTTTATTGTTTGCTTTATCGAGCAAATGTGCTAATTCATTTAAAATGTTAGTGACGGCAGTCTCTTGATTATCTCTAATATCGTTATAACGTTTTAAATAAACAGAATAAATATCACAATAAAGTAAATTAGTTCTAGAAATAATTTCTATTCTTTGAACATATTGAAAATCTTGACCAGTTAATAAAGAATGTAAATATTCATATTTTCTTTCAAAAACCTTAAGTTGAGCTTTGCATCTTTTCTTTGAAAATATATATTTATCAAGCAATAAAATAGCGGCAATAACAAAAATAACCACAACAACAGAACAAACAACAATTATAATTAATTTTCCTGTGTCAATTTCATCCGCTAAAACAAGTGATTTCCAATTAAAAATATTCATAAACATTTACCTTCTTTTTTTCTACATTTAGTATTTTATACTAAAAGGTGTTTATTTACTATTGTTTAAAAATGATATTTTTAGATATTTTTCTCTCAAATG
>CAZSMV010000021.1:0-18431 GCA_964608215.1 uncultured Staphylococcaceae bacterium | reverse complement strand
AAAATATTTTTTCATTTGAAAACATATTATTTAATTAGTAAAATATCAAGCAATGGGGAGTAGCGAGTAGAACAAATGCGACATCTCGGTGAACTTAGGTTTTTCACCCGCATGTTCTAGAGTGAATTAGCAAGACCATATCAAATCAAAAGGAGATTTTGTATGAAAAAAGCTGCTTCAAATATTAATAATGAAGTTAAAGAGAAAAAAGAAAAATTGGCTTTTGAAACTTTAACAACGAAGCAAATCGAAGAAGGGTTACAAACGAATTTAGAGAAAGGCTTATCTAGTAAAGAAGCTAGTACTCGTCTTGAAAAGTATGGCCCTAATAAATTAGAAGAAAAGAAAAAGAAATCATGGATAAGTATATTCTTTGAACAAATGAATAATCCTATGATTTTTGTTTTATTTGCTGCAATTGCAGTTACAATTTGCGTTTCAATTTATGAAACTGTAACTTATGTAAAAGCCGGCAGTACTGGAAAAAATATTTTCTTAGATGTTGGTGATTGGCCAGATGTAATTATTATTCTTGCAGTCATTGTAATGAATTCCATAATTGGAACTGTTCAAGAAATTAAAGCACAAACTTCTTTAGACGCTTTAAAAAAATTATCTTCACCAGAATCAACTGTTATTAGAGATGGCAAAAGAATTAAAGTTAAATCTAGTGATTTAGTTATTGGAGATATTGTTATTTTAGAAGAAGGTGATACTGTTGGTGCTGATTTAAGATTGATAGAGTCAAAAAATTTAAAAGCGAACGAATCAAGTCTTACTGGAGAAAGTGTTCCAGTTGAGAAAAATGCAGATATGACTTTCTCAAAAAAAGTTGGTATCGGTGATCGTGTAAATATGGTTTATATGTCAACGCCAATTACTTATGGCAGAGGAGTTGGCGTTGTAGTTTCTACAGCAATGGATACTGAAATTGGTAGAATTGCTAAAGCCCTTGATGATGAAGAAGAGGACGAAACACCACTTCAAAAAGTATTAGCAAAACTATCAAAGGTTTTAGGATATATTACATTAGGAATTGTTGTTGTAGTTCTTCTTGTTGATATTATTTGGATTTTTGTTGATGGAAACGGTTCAAATATTGAAGCATGGATTGAAGCGGTTTTGTCTTCAATTGCACTTGCTGTTGCTGCAATTCCTGAAGGACTTGCTGCAGTTGTTACAATTGTTTTATCAATTGGTGTACAACGTATGGTCAAAGCAAATACTGTTGTTAGAAAATTACCAAGTGTTGAAACTTTAGGTGCGGTTAGTGTTGTATGCAGTGATAAAACTGGTACTTTAACACAAAACAAAATGACTGTTGTTGAGGCTTATGTTGATAATACTTATTTTGAAGCAAAAGATTTCAATAAAGATAAAGATTGTGAAGAATTGAAATTTTTAGCTAAAGGTATGTCATTATGTAGCAATGCAACTGTTGATGAAGGAAATTATGGAGATCCTACAGAAATAGCGCTTGTTGTATTTTCAAATAATTTTGAAATGCACAAAAGGGATTTAGAAAAAATGACTCCTAGAGTTGATGAATTGCCATTTGATTCAGTAAGAAAAATGATGTCAACTCAGCATAAATTAAATGATAAAGAAAATATTATTTATACAAAAGGTGCATTAGATAGCGTTCTTAAATATACAACTTCTATTTTAGAAAATGGCAAAGTTAGGGATATTAAAAAAGAAGATATTGATAACATTTATAAAGCAAATTCTTATTTCAGCGATAAAGCTTTAAGAGTTCTTGCGCTTGCTTACACAAATAAAAATAAAATTGCTGAAGAAGATTTAATTTTTGTTGGTTTAGTAGCAATGATTGATCCTGCTAGACCTGAAGCAAAACCAGCTGTTCAAAAGTTTAAAGAAGCTGGAATTACTACAGTTATGATTACTGGCGACCATAAAGATACAGCATTTGCAATTGCAAAAGATTTAGGAATTGCAACCAATAAAAATCAATGTATGATGGGCGAAGAAATTGACAAGTTATCATTTGATGAACTCAGAGAAACTTGCAAAACTGTTAGAGTTTTTGCTCGTGTTTCTCCAGAAAATAAAGTTAGTATTGTCAAAGCTTTTGAAGCTAATGGAAATATTTGTGCAATGACTGGTGATGGTGTTAATGATGCGCCAAGTTTAAAGGCAGCTGATATTGGTATTGCAATGGGTATTACAGGAACTGATGTTGCAAAAGGTGCGGCAGATATGGTTTTAACTGATGATAATTTTGCAAGTATTGAAAAAGCCGTTGAAGAAGGAAGAGGAATATATGCAAATATCAAGAAAACTGTCTTATTCCTTTTAAGTAGCAATATAGCTGAAGTCTTAGGCATGTTCTTTATTGTTTGTGTTGGTCTTCCTGCGCCATTTATTGCAATCCATTTACTTTGGATAAATTTGATTACTGATAGTTTACCTGCAATTTCGCTTGGTATGGATCCAAAAGACCCTAATAATATGAAGGATAAACCAAGAGATCCAAAGGAAGGAATATTTGCTCATGGTGGACTTGCAATTACTTTAGGCTATGGTGTTTCAATTACTCTTGCTGTTTTACTTGCTTACTTTAGTTGTGCATGGGTTCACGGAACATTTGGTTTTATGAATATTAAAAATTTGTATGAAACCAATACTGATAAGATTTTAAAACAAGCTCAAACAATGGCATTTACAACATTAGGTTTTGCCGAATTATTCCACATGCTTGGAATGAGCAATGTTAATAAAACATTTTGGCGTGTTTTTGGAAATAAGAATTGGATGATGGCAATTGCTTTCTTTGCTGGCATCGCGCTTCAATTATTAGTTATCGAAGTTCCTGCTTTTAGTGCTGTCTTTAATACTGCAAATTTAGATTATAAAGAATGGATTATTACTATGGTACTTTCTATTTCACCATTGCTTGTCCATGAACTTGTCGTATTTATTAAATTTTTACATAAGTTTTTTTCGAAGAAAGAAAACATTTAATGCAACCTTATAAAAAATTTGAGAAATATTTTATTGAAACAAAAGATATACTAAGACAAAAAGAAGATGAATATTTTGTCTTAGTATATTGGACTAATTGTCCCCATTGTTTAGCAATTGTAAGTAGTATTAGTAAATATATTGAATCAAATCCTGAAATTAAATTGTATTTACTTGATTTTACTGGTGAAAAAGAATGCTTCTTGTTTAAAGACACAATACAAAATGATAATGAATCTGCGTTGGATTTTATTGATAGATATTCAATAGACTCTATTGGTGCAAAGAACGTTAAAGATATTAATTATTACTACGTTCCCATGTTATTACATATAAAATCTAAAAAAGTTTATAATTGTGTTGTGTTAGAAAATAACATTGAAAATTATTTGAAAGAATATGAAAAATAAATTTAGATTTATTTTATCACTTATTTGTTTATTATTAGTTGGATGTGATGAAACTGAAACTCGTACTTATGATGACTATTTAGATAATTACATTACTTTAGATGATTTTTATCATGAAAACGAAAGATATGGTGTCTATCTTTTTGGAAAGTATTGTTCATATTGTAATAAAATAAAAACTAAAGTTTTCAATTATGCGGATTCTATATATAAAGGCGATTCACATAATCTAGAAAACTTTTATTTCTTTGAATTTCAATCATATAATACTGAAGAAGGGAAAGAACAAAGGGCTAGATTTAAAGAAAAACCTAGTGACTATTCTAGTTATGACGAAAAGCAAAGAGAACAATTGATAGAAGAACTTTTACAATCTAAACCAACTAAACTTTCTGAAACTTATTTTTTATCTACGCCATCAATATATGTAATTGAAGATGGAGTTTTGGTAGATATTATAAGAGGTTCTAACAAAATTCCTAATTGGTTATCGACTCATTAGTATTTATTAAAGAAATCTATTATTTCTTTATTTACAATTAAAGCTTCATCTTTATCTGGATATATAACATTATAAACATGTTCTAATTTTGAATTTTTGTTGAAATTAAATTCAACTAAAGATCCTTTTTGTTTTAAATCTTTATACAATCTAAATGATTGTTCTTTGAAGTGCTTATCTCCTTCGGAACTCACAATAAATATAGGTGGATATTCAATCAAATCTTCATAATCTTCAAAAGATACATTTTTATATAGAAAAGTTTTTTTACTTCCAACAAAAAGTTTGAGTAAAAATTTAATAGCTATTCGATTGATTATTTTATTCTTTGTTAAATTGATTGAATGCATATATGGTACTGGATGGTTTAGTTGAAGTGCATGAATGACCATTTTTAAATTTTGTTTAAAAAATGGATGTTCATTCATGCACAAACCATCTTGTAATCTTTTGTTTTGCATAATTGCATAAGTAAATAGTGCAAGCATTCCACCAGCGGAATCACCAGACAAATAAATTCTATTTAAATCAATAAACATTTCATGTGCATGAATGATTATATATCGATAGCAGCAAAATAAATCAATTATTTGGTCGTAAATTGTATGAGGAACACATAATCTATATGACATTGAAATCACAACAAAATTATATTTAGATAAATGCATACAAAAATTACGATTAAGTTCTTTGTCTCCGGAAACCCAGCCTCCTCCATGAATATCAATTATAAGAGGTAATGGTTTGCTAGTGCCTTGAGGATAATAAACGTTCAATTCATTCATTTTTTGTTTTGGATCAAAATAGTTATGAGTTTCTTTTACTATTCTAGATGGCAATATTTCTGTAGTTAACCTTTGAGATATTTCTTTATCCATCTCTTGTTTTACTTTTGCAAAGCGTTTTTCAATAATTGACTTTTTATTTTTCATAAGAAAATTATAATTCCATAAATCTTTAAATAAACTTATTATTTTTTAATTTTATTTCATTTTAAAATCAACATGTTCATGATAGTTTATGTGGGCAATAGCAATTTCAGATTTGTTGCTATAAATTGTTGAATCTAAGGTTGATACTTCTTGTATATTTAACATATATTCATTAAAATTTTGCTTATTTTTAGTGACTAACATCATTGTTAAAGACACTAATAATGGTATTCCAAATGTAATGATTGAAAGTAAGAATTCGCAAAAATAAAATACCAAAAATTTTATAAAGAATTGTTTCAATGTTAAGTTATATAAATCTTTATTCACAAAACCAATATGATATATTAACATGCCTAAAGTTTTTCTTCCCTTTTTGAATATAAGTGGAGGAATCATGAATACTAGGATGGATGAAACAAAAACCGAAATTGGAATATTTATATAAAAAGTGAAATCACTAATTAATTTATTGCTTTCATAATACTCTTTAATTTCTGTAGTTAAAAAACCATTGCAATTCGTGTCTATGTACACCGAATAGCAATCTTCCACATATGATTTAATCGGGATATCTATCGATGTATTTTTGATGATTTGATCGTTTTCTTTTATAAATAACGGATTATTTTCATAATTTAATGATGATGATAACCTAAAAGTATCATAATCATTTTGAACTTTTGAATAACTTTCTTCACTATAAGATTTAATGTAGTTAAAGAATTTATCCAATCTCCCTAATAAGTATGTTTCTTTTTGACTGTAAGACATTTTATTATCTTGATAAGCAATTGTAGCAACATTTATTAATTCATTATTTTTATAATCATATATTCCTGAATCAACCCTAACATTTATTAAAGTTTCATGTGCCTTTTTGTAGTTGTCAGTTGTTGAATAAATTGCTTTCATAGATATAAAAAGTCCTAACGAAAATAAAGCAAGAATTATTGAGTCTACAATTCTTGAAAATAATCTTTTAGATAAGCTTGGGCGATAGTAATTTATTTCAATTTTATTTTTCATAACCTTTGTACTCGTAAATTTGATTTAAAGAGTTTTCATCAATAACAATTGTGTTAGTTGAAAGCTCTCCTAAAGATTTATTTAATTTATTTGCTAACATAACAATAAGATTTGTTATTAAGAAAGCAAAAGAAACTAAAGATATAATCATAAGTAAAACATATTTGAACATTTCTTTTGCTCCAGCATAAATCATTCCTATAAAAAATAATGTTGATAATGACATAAAAAAATTATTTAAGATAATCACGATGTATTGTTTTCTATTTAAAAACTCATAATTATTTGTTTTTATTCTTTTTTGTTTCATTACTCGATAAGTTAATGTTGCTCGATCTTTAAATAAAAGTGGTATTAATACATATAAAATTACAAAAGAAATTACAAAAGAAATTATTATATTTATTGAATTAAAAACTATGTTGTAATTTTGGTTATCGGCAATTTTTAAACTTAAATCTTTATAAGAAAGGTTATTATAGGTAAGTTCATTTGCATTTATATCTGCAATCATATTGTTATACAAAGACACAAAAACTTTGCTTCTAAAAGAATTTAAATAATTTTGACCCACATCACTTAAAGAATCGTTTTTATTAAAGTATGGTGAAAAATAATCTATATAGTATTGAGTAAGAACTAATTTTGAATTTTCAATAACAAAAAAAGGTGAACCAAAATCAAGATATTTTTGATTAAGTTCTTCAGTTGTTATTTTTTTAATATCAGTAAAATAATGTTTTACTGAATCAGTGCCTTCTAATCCATTTGTGACATAGTATTTTAAAAAATAATCAAAAGTGGTATCCAAGTTTTTATCCATATTATGTTTATTATTTTCTTGATCATAAAAAAGGAGATTGTTTCCATATAGAATATCCATTCGTTGGTTGATTATTTCAAGATTTTTTTCAAGTCTTGAAGGGTAATCCACAATTTTACTTGCAATATTAAAAACAACAAATTGAAGTAAAGTTACGCTTAAAATGTAGTGGAGAAATAAATCTCCAAGGGCTGTTAAAACCCTTTTAAATTTTGAGATAGGATATATATCAAGAGTTTGTGTTTCTTTCATCGTCGTTATTTTATTATAAAACGAAAAATAATACTAATTTATTTAAGAAAATTGTACTATTTACAAAACATTTTTTTATAAATTAAAATGGCATTAAGTATTACTTAAAAAAATTATAATTTGTTGAAACTCAAGAGTCTTTTATATAAAATAAAAACATGAAAAAAAAGAGCCCATTTTTTAAGGTTGCTATTATTGTAATGAGTTTGGCCTTATTAAGTTGTTCTGGTACTGACTCTTTTTCTAACAACAGTGTTGAAGTCAAAACTTATAATGTAAATGAGAACTTATCATCATTTCATACTTTTAGTGTTGAAAACAAAACTGAAGCAAATGAAGAGGAAGAAAATACTGACTTAATAGTTTCAATGCTTTCATATAGCAAATCAAATGTAACACAATCAATAGAATTTAGAGTTGAGACTAGTGACGATGCTTATGATGCAAATTATTATATTGGATACTATGAAGGTGATAAGAAATATCCTGCAAGTCTTGAATATAATGTTTTAGATAAAAAAGGCAATACTAAAACATTAAAAACAGAAATTATTGAAAAAGCTAACCATGGTGTTGGAAGTAGTTTAGGTGCAAGTATGTTTACTTCATATTGCGATATTGAACTCCCATATGATTACACAGTTGATACTGATTCAATTAAGTTGATTAATGTTTATAAAGCTATTTTCAAATATGATGCTGATGGGTTTGTTGAAAGTCGTGATCCTGACTTAGATAATCCATATAGTTTCAAATTAGAAAAAAGTACAAATTATGTCGAAAGAAATTTAAATACAATGTTAGATAATACTTTCGCAAAATTTTCTGAATATAACAATTATCTCGGAGTAACTCTTAAATTTGATAATTATGGTAAAACTATTTATCCAAAATTGTCAACAACAGCAAAAAATTTATATGAAAAAAATAAGAGCAATATTGAAAATGGCACTGTAAAAATTAGAACACGTCTTTCAATTGGGGGAGATACATATTTAAGAATTACTAAAAATGATGGTTCTATAGAAGATGTTAAGACCATTGCTGGTGATTTAAAATTCTTTGAAGATGAAAATTATGGTACTTTCTTGATTGAAAATATGAAGAAAGATGAAGTTAAAAATTTTCAAATATATGGCGCAACAATTAATATTGAATTATTTAATACGGATACAAGTAAGATTCTTCCAAGGAGTACAATCTCTACTAGATTCGGAATAATTGATTCGAAGATGGTTGATATATTAAATAGTGATAATTCGGTTGCTATTAAAGCAGTCGATATAAGTTTGTCTTTGAATTATTCAGTATTATTTATTGTTGTTATGTTAATTTTTACTGCTTTATATGCAGGTGCTTCAGTTGGTTATTATTTCTTTTTGAAGAACAAGGATAAAAATAGCGAATTTAAAGTTTTAAATAATAAAAACTTTATTAAAACATGTATTTTAGGATTTATTTTCCTTGGATCGCTTGTTTTGGATATTTTATATATAAATGCAAGATGCGTTTATTTCAATAATTCATTAACAGTATATAATCCTTTAGATTGGGTCATAATGGTTGCAAGTATAATTGTTGTTTGCTTAGGCGGATATTTTATAAAATACTTTTATACGGCATACAAAAATTATAGAGAAAAGATTGCTCGTGAAAGACTTAATTTAAACGCTGATAAAAATGATGACGGAACAAATTAATTTAGAAAGTTGATAGGAGAATAAAATATGGAAATCAAAATTAAGAATTTAACAAAAATTTTCCCTGGGGATCCTAAAAAGCATAGAAAAGATACCGTTGCAGTGAAAGATTTAGATATTGTTATTCCTGATGGAAAACTTATTGGATTACTTGGCCCTTCAGGATGTGGTAAGTCTACAACTCTATATATGCTCTCAGGACTTGAAGCTCCTACATCAGGCGAAATTTGGTTTGGCGATGAAGAAGTTACAAATTTAGCAGCCGAAAAAAGAGGAATTGGGCTTGTTTTCCAAAACTACGCTCTTTATCCTCATATGACTGTATATAAAAATATCGAATTCCCTTTAACTAATTTAAAGGTTGAGGTTCCGTTATCAAATTTTTATGATTTTAATTTTGATTTAGAATATGAATTAAAGGAAGATGATGTCTTAAGCGGAATTATTAAATCATTACATTCATTAGGTAAAAAGATTGGTATTAAAAAAGTTGACATTAAAGATTCTACTGAAGATAAAAAGTTAAAAATTCATGTTTTGCTTTCTGACATTAGTGAAGCTAATGGAAATTTATATATTGAAAATGTTAGTAAAATTGTAAATTTCAAAGTTTTAAATGTGACAAAAGTTCAAACCCATGAAGCTTTATATGATGCATCTTTTAGAACAAAATTTGATTTAAAAGAAGAAAGTCAAATTTTTAGAGGATCATTGTCATATGAATTTAAAAAACAATTAACTGATCAACAAGTCGAAGATTATACTAAGGAATTTAATAATATATTCAAGGAACGCAATTTTAAAAATCCTTCTTTCATTATTAGTAAAGTTAATGGCAATTATGTTTTCTATTTACAATTTGGTTTTATAGCCAAGAAAACTTATGATGAATTTATAAAAGAAATCAATGCAAAATTTGAACTTAAAAATGAATCTTTAAATATTGCTGAATTTGAAGTAAAAGAAGTTGAAAGTTTAATTAAAAATGAATTAAAGAAAATTCATGTTAAACATAGAGATTTTAAGGTTTTTTCAAGCGATGGAGAAATTAAATTATTTTTTAAAGTACAAAAAATTACTGAAAAAACAATCAATGATATTGAAGTTTTATTAAGGGATTTATTAAAAACTAAAAAGGTTGAAATTAAAAAATCACCTGCATTATCTTATAGGCTTCTTACTAAAGAAGAACGTAAAAAGATTGTTTTAGAAACTGCAAAACTTGTTCAAGTAGAAGAATATTTAGATAGGAAACCTTCTCAAATGAGTGGTGGCCAACAACAACGTGTTGCAATTGCTCGTGCGCTTGTTAAACGCCCAAAAGTTTTACTTTTAGATGAACCTTTAAGTAATCTTGATGCTCGTTTAAGACTTAAAACAAGAGAAGAGATTAGAAGAATTCAAAGAGATACCGGTATTACAACCGTTTTCGTTACTCACGACCAAGAAGAAGCTATGTCAATTAGCGATCAGATTGTAGTTATGAAATTAGGCGAGGAACAACAAATGGATTCGCCACAAGAAGTTTATAATAATCCAACAAATTTATTCGTTGCTCAATTCTTAGGGAATCCACCAATCAATGTTTTCGATGGCGAGATTAAAAATAATGGAATTTATATTGGCAATGATTTAGTTTACAAGGCTAAAAACAAATTAAAGAACCAAAAAGTTTTCGTTGCAATTCGTCCAGAAGGATTTGTGGTTTTGGATAAAAAAGCGAGTGGTGAAGTTTTGCATGCGAAATGCGATACAATTCAAGTTTTAGGTAGAGATTTATCTCTTATTTGCTTAAATGAACATTGTACTAAAGAAAATTTCAAAGTTATTGTTCAAGATGAACAAAAGAATCATATTGGGGACATTGCTTTTGGACTTAAACCAGGAAAATTCTATGTTTTTGGTTTAGATGAAAAACGCATTGAGGTGAAATAATGGAAAACGAAGCTTTAGTTAATTCATTTTATGATCCACGACTAGGCGAACTTGAGCCTGGCTACAGCAAAGATAAAGAAGTTGTAGTTAGATTTTTGTCATCCAAAAAAACAAATAAAGAATATAAGGTCACCGGTGTTAAAGATACTGAATCAAAAAATAATTGGCGTGCATGGCTTTATCTTGCTCCAGTTTTAGTTTTAATGTCTGTATTTTTAATTTATCCACTTATTGATACAATTTTTATTTCATTCATGGGTAATTATGATTATATTAAGGGGACTTTTGATGGATTTACTTTAGATAATTATGGTGCAATTTTGGGTTTAACTGATATTAATGGTGCTTATGAGTGGCGTATTTTGGAATATGCTTTGCCTAACACTTTCTTTTTAGTTTTTGCAACTGTTATTCCTTCAATTATTATTGCGCTCTTAATTTCTGTTGCGTTGAATTCAATAAAATGGTTCCAAAAAGTTTTACAAACAATCTTCTTTTTACCATATGTTACAAACGTTATTGCTGTTGGTATGGTTTTTTCAGTTTTATTCGATTCCCAAGGTGTTATAAATTTCATTTTTGGAATTCCTGGAAAGCAATGGATTTATGGTGCTACTAGATGGGATGCGATGCTTCCATTATGCATTTACATTATTTGGTCAAGTTTACCATTTAAGATTTTAGTTTTCTTAAGTGGCTTACAAGGCATTGATAAACAATATTATCAAGCAGCTAAAGTTGATGCTGCTCCACGCAGTAAGGTTCTTTGGAAAATTACTGTTCCACTTTTAGGGCCTCAGATTCTTTATATTATGGTTACATCATTTATTGGTGCATTTAAGGAATATTCATCAATAGTTGGCTTATTTAATGGTCCTGGAACTACATCAGGCACATATGAACTTTATACAATAGTTTATTATATTTATGATAATTTAAATACACACACATCATTTGCCGCAGCAGCTGCTGTTTTACTTTTCTTAATTATTCTTGTATTTACGTTCTTACAAATGGGAATTTCAAAGAAAAGAGTTTATTATTGATAGGAGGATAGATTTATGGAAAAAACTTTAAATAAAGAATACATAGATTTTAGTAAAGTTGATGTTAATGATTCTGAAATCGTCCTTTGTATCAAAGAAGGAAACAAAACAGTCAAAGCTTTAGAAAAAGGCGAAAAAATTGGCCATATTGTTTCGACAATTATTACGTATGCATTGATTTTATTTTTAGCATTAATTGTTGTATTTCCATTTTATTGGATGATTATTACATCTCTAAAAATGAATAGTGAAATTTTACAATCAACACAAACATTTTTTCCAAAAGTTGTTATGTGGACAAATTATGTTTATGTTTTTGACACATTTGATTTTGGTACATATATGACAAATACAATTGTTGTTGCTATTTTCTCAACTATTGGAACATTGCTTACAACTATTTTTGCAGCATTTGCATTCTCTCGTCTTAATTTTAAAGGAAGAGAAGCATTATTTATGGTTTTCTTAATGACCATGATGATTCCTGGGGAAATGATGGTTATTTCAAATTATATTACAGTTGCATCTTTTGGATGGATTGGTGAAAATTCAACTTTATTTGATGCATATGCGGCAATGATTGTTCCATTCTGGGTTAGTGTTTTTTATATCTATTTGTTAAGACAAAATTTCAAACAAATTCCTAATGAATTATATTTAGCAGCTAAAGTTGATGGAAAGAGTGATTGGAGTTACTTGTGGAAAGTTATGGTTCCTCTTGCAGCACCAACTTTAATTTCTATTACTATTTTAAAATTTATGGGAACTTGGAATTCATATGTTTGGCCAAATCTTGTTACAGCAAATAACGAATCTTATAGATTAATTTCTAATGGTCTTCGTGGATCGAGTTTCGTTGATGCTGAAGCAGGAAGAACCGAATATGGTTATCAAATGGCAGCAACAGTTTTAGTTACTGTTCCATTATTCTTGTTGTTTGTTTTCTTCCGTAAATATATTATGAAAGGTGTCGGAAGAGCAGGTATTAAAGGTTGATTTTCTCACTTTTAAGATAAAGTGCAAAAATAAATAAATTGGAGGATTTATGAAAAAATTTAAAACATTAAAATGTGTAGCTGTTTTATTTTCTGTAGCGTTAGTCTCAGCATGTAACAAAGGTGGCAATAACAAACCATCTAAAACAACCGATTCTAGTATCGATTCACTTATTGATGAAAATGGCGTTTTAAAAGAAAAAACTAGCATTAATTTATGGTCAATTGTTGGCACTAATAACCAACCAACATTAAATGATCAAATCGATGCATTTATGAAGGCTCAACCAAACATTACAGTTACAAGTACTATTGTTAGTGGTTCTTATAACGATTTAAAAGAAGCAACTGTAAAAGGTTTTACTGGAAATAACTATCCAGATTTAGTCCAATGCTATGCTGACCATGTTGCTGAATATATTAACTATGGTAAAGCGGTTGAACTTGAAAAATATATGTTTAACGATAAAGTAGGCTGGACTGATGAAGAATATTCAGATCTTCTTACAGATTATCTTGATGAAGGTAAAGAATATTTAATTGATGGAACATATAGCGTTCCATGGTGCAAATCAACCGAACAAATGTTCTACAATGAAGATGTTTTAATTGGTTTAGATTTAAGTGCTTATGATAAAACCATTAATGGTGGAAAACCATTAAATAAAAGTTATATTGAAAATTTAACTTGGGATGAATTATTTAACAAACTTTGCCCAGCTATTGTTGCTCATGATAATGCTGTTCCAGAGTCTCAAAAACTTGTTAAAACCGATCAATCATATCATGCAGTTTTTGCATATGATTCTGATGATAACTTATTCATCACTTTAGCTAAACAATATGGTTATGGTTATACTTCAGTCGATAAAGAAACAGGAACCGCAAGCATTGACTTTAATAATGATGGAATGAAGAGTGTTTTAAAAACTTTCCACGAAGCAGCAAAGAAAGGCTATATTATTTCAAAAGGTAGTGCAGGAAGTAACTATACTAATACATACTTCACCGCTCAAAACACTTTATTCTCTGTTGGATCAACTGGTGGAGTTAAATATCAATTTAGTGCTGAAAACCCAATGAATGTTGGCGTTGCTAGAATTCCTCAAGCTGATGCAAATAATGCTTATTCAATTAACCAAGGTCCATCAATTTGTGTTTTAGATCACAATGATGAAAATAGAAAATTAGCTTCATGGTTATTCTATAAATTTATTTCTAATACTGATAATTCAACTGATTGGGTTCTTGATACTGGTTATTCTCCAATTAGACAATCTACATTAGATAATGAAGCTTATGTTGAATCAGCAGATTGGAAAGCCAAAAAAGAAAAGACTCTTGAAAGAGTTATGGCTTATTCAAGAGCAAAAATTAATGATGTTGGAACATTATTTGTTTCACCAGCTTTCAAAGGTTCATCAACTGCAAGAAATCAAGTTAGTGGTTTAATGACTAAAGCATTAACAACTACTAATGATATTAGTGAAATTGATAAATGGTTTGATGATGCTGTTGCACTTTGCAAAACTGCTTTATAAATTTTAAATAATTAAAAGGGGAAATTTGTAGAATTATGAGACTTACCAAAAAATTGAATATACTAAAAATGTTATGTTTACCAACTCTTTTGGTAAGTCTCTTTTCTTGCAATTCTAATAAGAATGTAGATAAAACTAAAATCTATTTTTGGCATACTTTTGGTCAAAACGTTGTAGAAGAATTAAGCGATAAAATTGAAAATTTTGAAAAAATTATTAAAGAAAATGAAGGTGTTGATATAACAATCGAACTTTCTTATGTAGGAAGTTATGATGATATCTTAAATCAAGTAAATAAAGGTTTATCAGTTGGGAATACACCTACAATTTGTGTTGCTTATCCTGATCATGTTGCAGATTATTTATCACATGAAGGTTATGACGAGGAGTATGTTTATAATCTTGAAAAATTAATGCATGATGAAAAAATTGGTTATGGGAAAAATTCATATTTAGGCGATGATAAAGATGAAACCGATATAGTTGATGCATTTTACGAAGAATCAAAAGAATATTTAAAAAGTGGCGTTTATTCAATGCCTTTCATGAAGAGTAGTGAAGTATTAATGTATAACAAAGATATTGTAGATAGCAAACTTTTAAAAGCTTACGATTCTTCAATTACAAATTATGATGAGTATATGGCGAATTTAACATGGGATCAATTTATTGATTTACTTAGATTTGTTAAAAAAGATATGGATGATGGTGGGAAAATTTGCGGTAATAATTTAGAAGTTCCTTTGATTTATGATAGTGATGAAAATTTATATATTTCTAAATCAATGCAAAATGACATCCCATTTATTTCTATAAAAGATGGCAAAGGTTCACTCGATTTTAATAACAATAAAGCAAAAGAAATGGTGACTACTTTAAAAGGTTATTATGATGAAGGACTTTTAAAAACAAAGGGCACTAATAATAATGAGTATGGTTCATATTCATTTACAGAAGGAAGATGTTTATTTTCAATAGGAAGTAGTGGTGGTGCTGGTTATAACGATCCTGGCGAAGCTAGTTTCAAAGTTGGCGTAGTTAAAGTACCTTATGAAAATAAACCTCTCTACATCTCACAAGGACCAACTTTGACACTTTTAAAAAGCAAGGGTGTCAGTGATGAAGTTAATGAATTTAGAAAAGAATATGCATGGAAATTTTTAAAATATATTACTAATACAGATAATAATGCAGATATGTGTTATTTAGGCAGTGAAGGATATATTCCAGTTAGAAAATCATCATATACTTCAGGGTATTATAAAGAATATCTAGAAGATGGAGCAACGTTTGTAGCAAGAGCATCAAATGTTGTTGTTAATGACATTGCTGGTAGATATCTTTCTACACCTGCATTTAAAGGGAGTAGCAGTGCTCGTGATCAAGTTGGAGCAATTATTACAAATGTGTTTTTGGGCAAATACGATGTAGAAAGGGCATTTAGTGAGGCATACGATTTAGCTTCGTTGGGTATGTAATATGAATTTAGTCAAAAAGTTATTTTTTACAATATTAGCATCTGTTTCTATCTTATTTGTTTCATCATGTAATGAAGAAACAAATAAGTTTGTTGATTATGCTTCTAGTTCCGAAGCTCGTTTAAATATTGATTATAAAGGAAGAAGTTTTTTAACTGATGGAATTGCACAAGTTACTTTAAAAACTGCAATTGATGGTGATACTGCCCACTTTAATGAAGAAGGAAATAGTGAGTTGCTTAAAATAAGATTTTATGGAATTGATACACCTGAATCTACTGGTAAAATTCAACCATGGGGGAAGGCCGCAAGTAACTTTACTAAAGAGAAATTAAAAAATGCTAATGAGAATGGTACTATTGTCATTTCTGTTCCTCAGGACGAATATACAATTCCATCACATGACTCAACAGGTACTAGATATTTAGGTTTAGTATGGTTTAATGAAGAAGTTAAAGATTGTGATTATAAAGATTTAAAATTACTTAATTTATTACTTGTTCAAGAAGGATATAGTGAAGTTAAAAATGCTACACAAATGGAAAGACTTGAGCCAATATTTAGAAGCGCATGGCAACAAGCTAAAGATTATAAGTTAAATATGTTTTCAGGAGAAGAAGATCCTCTTTATAATTATGGCAATTATGAATCAGTTTCTTTATTAGATATGAAAATTGAATTAGAGAACGAAATTGCTGCCGAAGCTAAAGGCGAAACTTATACTAATAAATACGATAATGCCAAAGTCAAAGTTGTTGGCACTGTTGTAGGTTATGCAAATAATATTTTGTATATTCAAAATTTTTATTCTAAAGAAAATGGTGGTAGATATGAATATGGTGAATATGCTGGCGTTAATATTTATACAGGAATGAGTGCAATTCATAGTAAATTTACAACCCCTAACGCATATATACAAGTTTGTGGAACTGCAAGTAATAGTGAAAACTTTGGTTTCCAAATTAGTGGTTGCAGTTTTAGACCATATAATCCAAAAGAAAATGATGCTCAAGTAATTATTGAACCAGAAGATAATAATGATGAATTTAAATTATATACTTTTGAAAAGAGTGCAAGCGAAGTTAAACAAGGGAATTATGAATATATAAATTCACCAATAGTTATTAAAGATAAAGTAAAAGTTACTGGAGGATATACTGGAGATAGCGCTAGCATAACTCTCTATATTGAGACTGAAAGCGGAGAAAAAATTGATTTTAACGTATATATTGCGTTCCTTTATAAACCAGATGAGTCTAATCCTTCAAATCAATGGAAAAGTTATGAAGAATTTGTTGGAAAGACATTCACTTTAAAAGGCATTGTTTCATTACATAAAACAACATCTGGAAAATATAATATCCAAGTTCTTCCACAGGATAGTACGGATTTTGCATTAGCGAGTTAATTATGAAGAAGGTAAAATTAATTTTAACATCATCTTTATTATTAATTGCTTCCCTTACCGGATGTGACACTAGTTCAATGAAGGACTCTCCATTTATTAGTGAAATTTTTGTTAATGAAAATTTTTTAGAATCAGTAATTGAAGTCACTAATAAAAGAGAAATTAGTGTTGATTTGATGCTAAATATTTATAACGAAAATAAACTTTTGGTATCCCGAAATTTAAAAGAAGATTTTAAAGGGAAGACCAATACATCTATTGTTTATGAGAATGCTAGATTTGATAAGAAATTAGATAGTAATGTAAATATAATTAAATTTGATGATAATTATATTTTTGGAACCAATTATATTGAGATTATAGATTCAAAAGGAAATATTTTGGATTCAATTGGTACAAAAGGTTTTAAAGTTAATTATATTAATAATGGTAGTCTGATTAAAAACGAACAAAATTTGTTTGCTCAAAAAACATTCGATTATAAAGTTTGGTATAAAGTTAGAAGCGATAATACAAAATATTTAGGAAACTTAGATACGCCTATCAAATATGACGACTTCCTTAAAGGTCCTAAAATAATGGAAGTTTATTGGAACGCAAAATTTATTGAAAATAGTATTCCGTTAGGCGGTTTCCATGAAACTACAGTTTCTTCATATGGCGATGGAGATACTACGAATTTTACTTATATTGGCGTTGATGGATTAGATGAAGTAGAGAGAACAAGATATTACCTTGTTAATACTCCAGAAATCGATCATACAAGTCAAGGTAGCAAAATAGAAGAAGAAGCATGGGGCGTTGCGGCAATGAATTATACAAATGAAAAATTAAAAAATGCTAAACACATTTTAATTCAATCTGCTCTTAGTGGTAGTTTAAGAGAAACGTATGGGCGTTTATTAGGATTTGTTTGGTATACAAATGAAGACAATCCAACGATGAATGATTATTCTTTGCTCAATTATGAATTAGTGTTGGAAGGATATGCTAAATTCATGACTGGGACTCCATTGAATGATTTAGTTTCTAATGATGTTTTATATTATCATTATTTTGATATAGCTAATGAAATTGCTGAATCAAAAGGTATAAAAATACATGGTGAAAAGGACCCAAATTTTAATTATTAGGAGGTATTGGTATGTTTTGTCAACATTGTGGTAAAAAGTATAAAATAGATGAAACAAAATTAGCAAAAGTTAATCAAGAAGTTGATAAATCTATTTTATTAAATCCAAAAATAGAAAAAGTATATGTTTGCCCTCGTTGTAATCATATAATTAAATCACATCTTGATGAGAGTGATTTAAAAGAACTTTCACAAGCAAGTCATGCCGAAATTCATCGTGCCAAAAATAAGTTTTCAACTGGCATGGTTGGTTTAATGATAGG
>CAZSMV010000020.1:0-19771 GCA_964608215.1 uncultured Staphylococcaceae bacterium | reverse complement strand
AAGTTCTAAAAATTGATGCTAATACAATCAAAGAAATTAATGCAAAGATTGATAATTTGTATGAAGATATAAAATGATTTTTTTAGTTATTTATGAAATTATTTTTAGATTTTAATGTATTTTGATTGTTTATTATTCGAAAAAATTTCGGTCAGTTTGCAAAATTAAATTTATATTAAGATTGCAAACATCTATATCAAGTTTGGATAGACATAATATATATATATATATATATATATATATATATATATATATATATAATTTTTATTGAGATAAGTTTGTAACTTATCTACAAAAAGAAAGGAGATGTAGTGTAAGCGTAAAATAATCCGTCGATTTTAAATTCTATTCTCGCAGTTTAAAATCATTTTACAATGGAGGATTAAGTAAAATGAAAAGAGAAAAATATTTAGAATTGAAAAATAAGATTGAAGAATCTGGACTATCACCATTTGCTTATCTAAAAAGCATCAATGTTAATTCTGCTCTCTTTTATCAAGCAAGAAAAAAATATGAAAATAATTCTGAGCTGATACAAATTAGAAAGGTTGAAGATGAAAAATCAGTTAATGAAGAATCCAGCACCATTTATGATTCTTTATGTATCACAAATGAATTTATCATGATTAATGGCTTCAAAATTGAAGGAAACTCCAATTTAATAAAAGAAATAATTATCAAACTTTTAAAGGAAACGCAAAATGTATAAACAAGATGGAAAGCCTGGATTATACATTGTTACAGGTTTTATTGATTTTAGATGTGGTATAGATTCTATTTGCTATAAATTAAAAGCTATTGATAAGGACTTAGATTTAACATCAAATTCTGTTTTTATATTTATGAACAAACAAAAAGATAAAATTAAGATTCTTTATTGGGGCGGTGATGGGTTTTGGCTACTTCAGCATCGTTTAGAAGAAAGCAAATATTATTGGTTAGAAAATCAAAATTCTTTAGAAAAGATTAATTATCAACAGTTAGTTTGGCTTTTGGAAGGTCTTCCATATATCGCAAAAAATGTTGAGAAAAAAGGTAAAAAAGATTACATATTTTAACTATCAAAAAGTGCGAAAAAATACGATAAATATCGCACTTTTTTAGTGTAAAGTATTATGAAAAATGGTATAATATCTATGTGGAAAAAATAGTAAATTTAACTCTTAAAGAATATGAAATTTTAATACAAAAAGCTGCACTAGCAGATGTTTTAAAAACTGAAAATGAAGAGTTAAAAAATACCAATAAATCTTTAAATGAAGCAAATAAAGATCTTGCAGTTAAAGCTCAATGTTTAGAGAGTGATAAAAATGAATTGCAAATTGAGCTTAATCATATGAAGGAATTATATGAGGCTTTAAGAGTTGCAAAATTTGCAAGGAAAACTGAACAAAATCAATCATATAAACAAATGAGTCTTTTAGATGATTTTGAAAATGGTAATAAGATTTACGAAGAAGAAGAGTTTTTAGGCGATAAAGCAGATAAAGTTAAAGTTGAAGGATATGTTAGAAATAAACGTAATAAAGGCGATGATTTTGTCAACAATATTGATGAAAGCAAAGTTGAAAGAGAAGACATACATGTAACAATAAATAAAGAAGGATATAGAGATATCAATTCTGATGAGGTTACAAAAAGAGTTATTTATGTCCCAGCGAAAATTAAACTTCTAGTTATTCATAGACACATTTATGAAACAACGATTAATGGCGAAAAAACTTTAGTTAGAGCTACTGGATATGAAAATCCACTTGGAAAAACCTCAATTTCAACAAGTTTCTTAGCTAATATTATTTACGAAAAAACTGTAAATGCTCAACCATTATATAGACAAGAAAGCGATCTTGCATATAAAGGAATTCCAATTACAAGACAATATATGTCACATGTTGCTATTGAAAAATCATACATGCTTGAACCATTGTTTAATGCAATAAAAAATTATGTTAAAAGTTCAGAAGTTACTCGTTCTGATGAGACACCATTAAAAGTTATTAAAGGAATTAAAAAGAACGAAGAAACAAAAAAAGATGTGTATATCTGGGCATTTTCTCCTGGGAAAGGATATAAACCAGCTACATTTTATGAAGTTGGTGATAGATCTAGAGAAACTCTCCTAAATTTTGTTGGAAATAATAAAAGATACCTTCATAGCGATGGTTATGCAGCTTATTTCAACACGGAAAATATTACAAATGTTATATGTTTGACTCATGTTAGACGTGGATTTGTTGAAGTCGTTAAAGTCGCTGGTAAAAAAGGAAATACAATCGCTCAAATCTTTGTAGACAAAATTTCTAAGATTTATTTTGAAGATAATAAGATTACAGAAAATTGCAATGATTATGAACTTATTAAGCAAAAGAGAAATGAAATAATTAAACCATTATTTGATGATTTCTTCGAAACTTGTAAGAAATATTCTCCTTGTGTAATGCCTAAATCAAAACTAGGCGATGCTTTAAATTTTGCCCTTAAAAATGAAAAGTATGTTTATAATATCCTACTTGATGGAAGACTTGAATTAGATAACAATCATTCAGAAAGAAAAGTTAAGAGCATAGTTATTGGTCGTAAAAATTGGATGTTCTCATTTACTGAAAAAGGAGCACGAACAACTTGTAACTACTATTCATTAATGCAAACAGCAATTGAAAACAATTTAAATCCTGAAGCTTATCTCGAATATCTATTTAATGAATTTGGGCTTAAGACAATCAAAGATGTTTCGCCATATCTGCCTTGGTCAGAAGAAATGCAAAAGAAATTTAAAATCTAAAAAGGCTGGAAACAACATTCCAACCTTTTAATTTTGATATGACGAATTATTTTACGCTTACGATTAATTCTTCAAAAGAGGATTTTTAATTAATATAAATACAAAATTTAATGAATCTAATTTAATTGACTATTTTAATTAACTTAACATAAATCATTTTCAATTTTGGAAACTATATAGATTTCTTTTTTATAAAATGCTATACCAAGTTTAATAGTGTTATTTATGCCCTCTCTTTTAATATTTGTATCATATTTTTTATCATCGATTTGTTTTATAGCCTTATTTGCTAAATCTTTTAATTCGTCTTTAGTTTTAGCTTTTTTAAATTCTAATATAAAACTTGGATTTTTTTTATTATTAGGGATAAGTTCAATATCAAATCTTCCTAGTCCACTTTCTTTATTAGATGAAACCTTATATTTATTAGTAAACATAGCACATAATCCAAGCATCATTCCATGATAAAAACTTTCGCTAGTTGTATCATAAATTGAGATAGATTCTTCCATAAACTTTTCTAGTAAGTTTTTTAAAGCTTCGATATCATTTTTAAATAAAGCTTGTTGAATACTAATTGATAGATTTTCTTTTCCAGTTTTTTCTAGAATTTCTTTTCCATATACATAAGCTATTTCTTTATTTGGAATTGCTACTTCACACATAAAACTTCCATCATTTTCAGAATATTTTTTATCTATTTTTAAGTATCCTGCTACAAGAAGAAAACTATATATTGTGTTTGGGTTTTTATTAATATCTAGATAAATAACGCTTGTATCAATGTATGTTAAAACTTTTTCACCAACTAATAATTTTTGTAAATTTTTAGTTGTTTCTTCTGAAGCATTTTCAATAATTTCTCCAATAATATCGTTACTTCCTGTAGATAACCAAAAAGCTTTTGGAAAACATTTATTTGATACATAATTTATAACTGACCAAGGATTAAAAATTTCAGTATCCCCAAATAAATATCCATCATACCACTCATTAATTTCATGATATTTATCTTTATAATTATAATAAGCAAGAAGATCTTTAACTTCGTCTTTTGTAAAACCAAAATATTGGCTATATTCATCATCTAATATTGAATTTATTTTTAGATTATTTAATCCACTAAAAATACTTTCTTTTGCTACTCTTAATATACCAGTTAAAAATCCATATGCTAAACAAGGATTATCTTTTAATCCACCAGAAAAGAAACCACGCATAAATTCAATTATCTTATTATAGAATCCACAAGTATATTCTTGTTCAATAGGAGTAGCATATTCATCAATTATTATAATAACTTCTTTTTTATAATGTTTATAAAGATATATGGAAAGAAGTTGGAGAGACATTTGATAATCTATTTCACTTGCTTTTTCTTGAACTATTTTTCTATATTGATCTTTTTTATATTCGTTTAAGTTATTACTAGTTTCAAGTTCAGAATGTCTTAAATATTCTTGCGAAATAAGTTTAGATATTTTAGTTAAAAAATCTTTTAAAGTTGAACATTTTAAATCCTTAAATGTAATGAATATAACAGGATATTTTCCTTGATATGAAGTATATTCTTTTCCGCATTGCCAAATTTTTTATCTTTAAAATAAATCGAAGTATCTTCGCTTGTTCTTTCAAAGAAAACTTGAAGCATATCCATTGTTAATGTTTTACCAAAACGACGTGGCCTAGTAAATAAAGATACCTGAGGTTTTGTATCTAAAAAATCTTTGATTAAAAGTGTTTTATCAACATAATAATAATCCTTAGTTGCTTTTTTAAAATCAGCAACACCTATTGGCAATGGTTTTTTAATTTTTTCATCTATTTTATTTACATTCAAATCATTATTAATAAATGATTCAGGAATTAACCAAGTTTTATTTTCTTTAATTGCTCCTTCAATTTCATTATTTTGGCACATTTGCTGAATTCGACGTGAACTTTTATTAATTAAATTTGCTGTTTCTTTAACACTAAAATATTTCATATGCTTGCCTCTTACCATTTTTTATTATATCTAACGAAATGAGTCAAATAAATTTCGTTTCATTTCGCTAAATTTCGCTTAACTTTTGTTATTTTCTTATAAAATTTCGTTTTGATTTCGTTTCAATAAAATATGAAAAATTATAATTTACTTGATACAATCAACATTTTTATAATTTAGTAACATGCGAAATGGCGTAATTTTAATTAATAAAATTTCATCATAATTTGAAATGTTTCACTTTCTAATTTCTTTATTTTCTACTTATTAAACAAGCACTTGTTAATATTATTTATCATAATTTGAACGATGATGGTCCCCGTAAAGGAAAATTCCTTCACGGGGCCTTGTTTTTTTATGCAAGATTTTAAGCATAATTAAATTAATCTTAGAGAGAAAGATTATGAAGAAAAATACTTCAAAGAAAGGTTATACGTTAGTAGAACTTTTAGTAGTTATTGGAAAATTAGATTGTTCTAAAGCTTCAGATATTGTTGGTTTTGTTAGTAGTCCTAATTGTTATTCAAAAATCAAATTTGAAAATTGTGCAAATAATGGTTCGGTTTATGAGGATTTAAGTTTTGATTCATTAGCACCCGTAGTTAAAAAAGCCAACTGGTAAACAATAAGTTGGTGAATATTTAATTTTAAGAATACTGGATTAATTACACGCAATTCACAGGCAACAATAAATGATGCTACTGGAGGCACTGAAACTGGAACAATTACAAGTAAACCTAATGACAACAATTAATCGAACTAACTTATAATTATTTAAAATAACTTAATTAGTAAATTGAGTCACCCATATCCTGCTTCCTCTTAAGGAAAAATCTTAAGAGGGAGTTTTTGAAATTAGTTTTATAACTTAAATTTAATAATCTAACAACCTTCCATAATCATTCCATTCACCAAACATTTTTCTAGCTTTAGTTTCTTCAATTAAGTGAGTTAAGGCTTTTTCGTAAGCTTTTGGATCTCTTTTTTTATAGAAAAATACGTTATAAGCTCTTATTCGTTGATAAAGTGGTGGAAAGGATTTAAATATTGACCAACATTTTGCATTTTTCATTGCTTTTATAATATCTGGATCAACTTTAAAACTATTAATATCCATATTAGGTAAAACATTTCTTCCACTATCCATCATTAAGCCTAATTTTTCAAGTCTTCTAACGCGTTCTTTATTTAATTCTGACCAAGGACTATTTTTCTTTCTAGGAGTAAAGCGTTGCATCCTTATGCCATCTATTACTTTATAAGTGCTATCAATCCAACCAAAACATAATGCTTCTTCAACAGCATCAAGATAATAAAAAGTATCTTCATTAATTGGCTTCCCTCGTTTAAGATTTAACCAACATTCTTTTTCAGTGTTTGAATGAAGAATAAGCCATTTACGAAATTCATCTCTATTTTTACATTTTAGTATATTTGTTTCCATTTTTTATAACATTAATTTTTATTCTTTTAAAAATCAATCATGTTCCTTCATGTGTTATTAAATCTAACACATGAAGGAATAATTATTCAATATTTTCTTCATCTTCATTTATAAGATATTTAAAAAGATTTTTTACATATTCTTCTTCATTAAATTCTTTATGAGATAAAAGAGTAAATATTTTATAGTTATAGTATTCATCAACCATTATTTTTAAAGTTAAGTCTTCATGGTATTTATATTTTAATTTATTATGGAATTCTTTAACTAGAGGATAAGTTTGAATTATAGAATAAAGTTCATCTAATAAATCATATTTTAAAGAGTAAGCAAGAGAAGTATCTAAACTATAAGTATTACCTAAATTAATATGATTCTTTTTGATATAATTTTCTTCATATTTATAATATTTTTGATAATTATTTTTATAACTTTCATCAATGGATTTGTTTATTTCTTCTATATTTAATGGTAAGTCAAAATCTCCAAATTTATTAATTTTAAAATTCCATGGTTTATAGATTCCTTTTTTACTATTTTCTTTAGTTTCTTTAGGATTTATTTCTCCATCTATTAAAGCATAAAGTGTTCCAATATTATCTTCCCAGATTCCTTGACCTTTTCCTTCTAGAACTATTAAATCTTTATTATCTTCTTTTATGTTTTTATTTATTTTGTATCTAGTGCAAACAAAATCCCATCCATCTCCAATATCGTATTCAAAATCAAATTTATTAGGTAAATCCCTTAAGTGATAATTGCCTAAATATTTTAATCCACCAAATAAAGGTTCTTTTAGAAAAGGAGCGGTAACATAAGATTCTTTTCCTTTTTTAATATTAATTTCGAATGAATGTTCAAAAGCTGCTCCTAGTATTGTTAAAAAAGCAATTCCTAATTTAAATAAATCAGGATTTCCTTTAATTAATAGCACACGATAAAATCTACCTCTAGGGGCATATTTAAAATCCAATCTTAATTTTGTATATAGCATTTTAAACTCATTTCTAACAATTCTTTAATAAATAATATCATTTTTTGATGGTTTTACAAAATGAGATAAAATTTTATGAATGTATTTTTTAAATTAAATCCAATTATTTAATGATTGATTTTAGGCGTATTTTTAAAAATTGATTTTGGCGGAAACACTCAATTTCTCTTCCTAATTTACTAAGAAATTGAATTTACATTCCAACTTCAAATTAAGCTATGATTCATTATAACCATTATCAAGTTTATAGATTTTCTATCTTTTCTCTTAATTTTATGAAATTAGCAAATCTTGGCAATGAAAATTCAACTTTACCTCTTATTGAAGTATTTATTAAACCTTCTTTTGATAGTTTTTGTTTATATATTGCAAGGTTTCCTTTACTCATATTTAGTTTTTTAATTAATTCTTCATTGGTTGTTAATCCATCAGCAATACATTTAAGTATTGTTTTTTCGTTTCCTGTTAATTCAGAATAAATAATTTCATAACTCCAGTCATTTAATTTAACATCATATTCTTGTAAAACTTTTTTATTTAATTTTTTATCATTTGTTCTATAAAGAATATCTCCAAGAATTTGATAAGCTAAAGCATAGCCCTTTGTTTCTTTTGCTAAAACTATAGATTCATCTTCAGATATATTGAAAGTATTTTGATATGATAATGCAATAGAAGGAATTGATAAAGGCTGAAGCTGTATTCTTGGCGCACGTAATAAAAATGTAAGTGAACGATCTGTTTCTAGTTGTGATATATTTTTAGCTAAACCTGTCATTAATAATCTAACGTCATAATGGTCAATAAGAAAACCTTGATATGTTCTTATAAATTCAATCATGCCGTTATTTTTTGCTACATCATCTATTGCTACTAAAACATGTATATTTTTCTTTTTGTAATATTTTAAAAGATTTTTTAAATAAACATGAATACTTGAAACTGGTTCTTTTCCTTTAACAACAAAGGTTAATCCATGAAACGAAAAAGAAAATTCAATTTTAAATGATTTTAATTTTGTTAAACCATTTTCATATAAAAGACTTGCCATTTGTTCTAGCATATTATCACTCTGTGATAACCTAGCAACGACCCAATTATCTTTTTTATAATATTCATCTAAAATGTGGCTTAAGGTTACAGTTTTGCCACTCCCTCTAGGACCTGTAAGTATATAGACTGTATTTCGTGTTGGTTCAGAATCGAAATCTTCAAAAATAGGAATAATTTCTTGATCTCTTTGAATAATATTCTCATTTACTCTGCCAAATGAAATTGAAAATGGATTTTGCATATCGAATCTCCTTTGTGCTAATATTGTACTTCATTGTACTTTTAATTTCTAGTTGTATTTCATTGTACTTTTTTGTATTTGATTGTACTTCATTGTACTTTTAGATTTATTTAGTATTTTATTGTACTTCGACTTGTTATTTTAAATTAAGAAATTTTTTAATCATTCACATTTTAAAAACCATGAATAATTTTCTATTGTTCATAAGTGATAATAGATAGATGTACAGCCATATTTTTATATATAACTAAAATTTTTGCATGGATTTTTGTTAAGAACAACAAAAATCCTAAAACATTATTTTATTAACTAACCTATTTACAAAAATTAATTTGGTTTTAAAATAAAATCAATAACAAAGAAAAGAAAGAGTAATCTTTAATTAGGTTAAAGCGAGTCTTGTATGGTGAAAGAAGATAACCGAAAAGAAGATGAACATGGTCTTGGAGTTGGTTAGTTGAATAAAGTAAATTAATCCGGGAATTCCCGTTATAGAAGATGAGTTTGTTGGAACTCTTTGAGGCTTAATTAGTGATGATTAAGTGAAAAAAGGTGGTAACACGAAATTTTATTTATAAATTCTCGTCCTTTTAGAAATAAAAGGGCGTTTTTTATTAATTGCTCTTAAGGAGGAACAATGATAGAAATTAGGAATTTAAATAAAAGTTTCAATGGTCATCAGGTATTAAATGATATTAATTTAACTATTAATGATGGTGATATTTATGGAATATTAGGATTTTCTGGAGCAGGTAAATCAACTCTAGTAAGATGCATAAATGGTTTAGAAACGCCAGATTCAGGCGAAATCATTTTTAATAACCATCTTTTATGTAATAAAGATAAAAAAGTAAAAAAAGAAGATCTAAAGGATATTTCTATGATTTTCCAATCATTCAATCTTTTAAATCAAAAGAATGTTATTAGTAATATTGAACTTGCTTTAAAACTTCAAAATATCAAGATTACTTATGATAAAAAAGAGTATAAAGAAAAGAAGAAGGAATTATTAAAAAATAAGAATAATTCTAAAGAATATAAAGAAAACAAGAAATTTGAACTTGCTAAAATTAAACATAAAGAAGCTTTTAAATGTTTAGAAGAGGTTGGTTTAGTTTCAAAATGGAATTCTTATCCTTCCTTACTTTCAGGCGGAGAAAAACAAAGAGTTGCAATTGCTAGAGCACTTATTACAAATCCAAAAGTTTTACTTTGTGATGAAGCAACGAGTGCATTAGATGTTGAAACTACTTCACAAATTTTATCTTTGCTTAAAAAACTTCATGATACATATAATTTAACAATTATTGTTATTGCTCACCAACTTCAAGTTATAGAAAAAATTTGTAATAAAGTTGCATTAATTGATAATTCAAAAATTGCAGAAAACGGTGATCTAAAAGATATATTCCTTAATCCAAAAAGTGATATTGCTAAGAAGTTAATTTATTCTTCTGAAATTAATACTTTACTTGATGATAAGCATGCAATTAGACTTTTATTCGATGGTAATATTGATGAACCAATTGTCTTTGATATTATTGAAAAATGCAATATCAAAGTAAGTATAATTCATGCTGATACTAAAGTCATAGAAAATAAAATGTATGGTCAGCTTGTTTTTAAACTTCCTAAATATGATGAAGAAATTAAGAAATTAAAAGATTATTTAGAGTTTAAACGTATTAAGTATGAGGAGATTAATAATTAGTTATGGATATTGAAAATTTATTTATAAGTTTAGGTGAGACGATATTAATGACCATTATTTCTACATTTTTAGCATATTTAATTGGTTTACCTTTAGGAATCGTTTTATACGTTACAGGTAAAAAAGGACTAGTAAAAAATAAATTTATTAATCAAACTTTAGGGATAATAATAAATTTATTAAGATCAATTCCTTGTTTACTTTTAATAATTATTTTGCTTCCATTAACAAGAAGTATTTTAGGAAAAGGTACAGGAGAATGGTATGTAATCATAATTCCCTTATTCTTTGCAAGTTTTCCATTTGTTTCAAGAATGGTCGAGCAATCTCTTCTTGAAATTGATGAAGGAGTAGTTGAAGCTAGTAAAGCAATGGGCGGATCAACTTTTAAAATAATTATTCATTCAATTTTACCTGAATGTAAAGTTAGTTTAATCACTGGAGTTGCTTTATCAATGGTTTCAATTTTAGGCTATACAAGTTTTGCTTATAACATTGGTGCAGGCGGTTTAATTAGTGAAGCTTATTCACTATATAGGAAAGATCCTTCATCACCATGGGCAATAGGGATATGGATAATTATTTTGGTTATAGTTGTACTTGTTCAAGTTATTCAAGAAGGTACATTATTGGTTTCTAAAAAGATAGATAAAAGGAGAATTGCAAAATGAAGAAATTAAAATTATTAACATTAGTGTTATTTGAGGCTAGTTTGTTATCAAGTTGTGGAACAGAAAATAGTGATAAGTTCATTACAATTGCAGCTAGTGAAGTGCCACATGCAAAAATTTTAAATGAAGTTGTTAAAGGCATCATAAACGAAAAAGGCTACGATCTATCGGTGAAAGTTCTTGATTGGACTTTACAAAATGATGCATTAGCAAATAAAGAAGTTGATGCAAATTATTTTCAACACATTCCATATTTAAATACTTATAAAGGAACTGTTGCTTTAATTCCAGCCTGTAAAGTCCATTACGAAAAACTTTGTGTCTATACAAAAGATATAAATGTTAAAAAAATATTTAATGGCGCAAAAATTGAGTTAGTCGATGATATATCAAATGTCGAAAGAGCATTAAATTTGTTAAGTAGCAATGGCATCTTAACCATAAATGAATCTTGTTATGATAAAGATAGAAACTTTACTAATTTTGAAAGTGCTCATCCGAATAAATACGTAACTTTTAATAAAGGATATGAAAATTGTTCCTTAACTTGTATAGCTGAAGAATTATTAAGTGTATCTTTAGACGATTATGATTTTGGAGTAATCCCAGGAAATACTGCCATGACTGGTTTAAAGGATTATGCTAAAAAAATAGTTTTAAGTGAAAATGATTCAAAATTAGAAGATGAAAAGGCTAATGTAATTGCTATTAGAGAAAAAGATAAAGATAGCGAAAAAACAAAAGTTATAGTCGAATCTTTTAAAGATACTAGAGTCAAAACTTATATTGAATCTACTTTTTCAAATAGTGTTTCTTATCATTTTGTGAACTTATTAAATTAGAAATTATTTCAATAATTTTTATGTTTGCTTTTTTAATTATTTTTTCTATTATTAATCGGTAGGTTGATAAAATGAACAAAACCGAAGGAAAATTAATAAAAGCAGAATCAAATAGTAGAATTAATAATGGAACAAGAGTCACTTTTATATTAGCTATCATTTTTTCTGTTTTAGAAAGTGTTTGTACAGCCTTTTATCCATATCTTTTAAAATATGTAGTTGATAATTGGGAACAAATAACCATTTATACAATTATCATAATTGTTATTTTGTTTTTTATAAGTATTGCATTATTGCTTCTTTTTCTATATTTAAAGAAAAATATGATTGCAAAGTATAAGAAGATAATTTGCTATAACATAAGAAAAGAAACATTTAAAGAAATCATTAATCAAAACTATAAAGAGTTTTATAAAGAAAGTTACGATTATTACGTATCTTTCTTTGTTAATGATATTGAACTTATATATACAAAGCACTACGATAATTTTGTTTACTTAGTATTAACTGGCATAAATTGGATTGTTTACGTAACGATGCTAGCTTTTGTTAGTTATTTAATGGCTATTATAACTGCTATTATTGGCGTAATACTTATTTTTGTACCTAAATTAATTGGAAAAAAGTTTGATAAAAAGCAAGATAACTATTCAAATAGTAGAGCAAATTACCTTTTAAGAACTAATGAAATTTTAGATGGATATGATTTAATTGATAAAGAAAATGTGACATCTTTGTTAAATATATATAACAAAGCGTTGAATAATCTTCAAAATAGTGAATACAAATTGAATAAATATTATTCATTTGTCGGGACTATTTCATCTTCTTCTTTATTTATTGAACTATTTTTAGTTTTCTCAATTGGACTTATTTTTGTATATACTAAACTTATTACAATTGGTGATTTGTCATCTTCGCTTGTTTTTGAAAGTTATATCGCTGTATCAATTGCTGGATTTGCAAGTACAGCCTTAGAAATTAAAAGTGTTAATTCAAATGAAGAAAAAATGTTTCAATTTTTAAGTAAAAACGTTGATAAACACGATAAAAATCAAAATTTTAGTAAAGAAGAATTTGAATCTCTTAAAATTAAAAATATTTGCTATAAAATGTCTAAAAAGTTTTTACTTAATAATGTTTCTTTAGAATTATATAAGGGAGATAAAATTTTAGTCACAGGTAAAAATGGAAGCGGTAAATCAACATTTGGCAAAATTCTATCGGATTTAATTAATGATTATAACGGAGACATTTTAATAAACGATAAAAACCTTGATAGGTTCAAATATATTTCATACATGCCTCAAAGAAGATTTGTTTATGAAGGAACAGTTTTAGAAAATATTACATTCTTCAAAGAAAAGATTTCTGATGGTGAAATTAGTGCAATTAAAAATATGCTTGATATATTAGATTTTAAATATAGTTTATCTTTTAAAGTGCAAAGAAATGGAACCAATTTATCTGGAGGAGAGATTGCAAAAATTTGCTTTGTTCGTGAAATCTATAGATCTAAAGATATTTTAATTATCGATGAACCATTTAATGAACTTGATGAAAAAGCAATTAAAGAATTAACCATTTTCTTAAACAATATAAATAAAACAGTAATTTTAATTAGCCATATAAAACTAGGCGAGAATTTAATAAAGTTCACAAACGAATATCTTATGAAAGCAGGGGAACTAAAATTGTTGAAATAGTGAAAGTTATAAACTCTAACAAAATATAAAAAGTTCTAATAAATCTAACAAAATCTAAATATCTTAAAAAAGTCTAAAAAGTTCTAATAAATCTAAAATGTACCAATAAATCTAAATATTGCTAATAAAACTAAATCAATTTAAAATATATCCAGGAGGTCCTTTATGAGTCAAATACCTTTTTCAACAACTTTTGGTGTTGAACCTGCCAATTACATCGAAAGATTGGGTGATAAACAATCAATAATTGAAGATTTTGAAAGCGATAAACCTGCAAATTATATTTATTTGATAACTGGAATGAGGGGTAGTGGTAAAACAGTTTTTATGACTTCTATCGCAAATTATTTTTCAAAAAAGAATGATTGGTTCGTTATTGATGCCAGTGTGAAAAATAATATATTAGAAAATATTGCATCTGAAATTTATGAAAAAGCTATATCAAAAATTCATTTTTTGAAGGGCGAATTTAGTTTTTCTTTTTCTGGAATTACTTTTTCTTTAAAAGGTGATACTCCTATTACAACTGTTACAACATTAATTAAGAAGATGCTTGATATTTTAAATAAGAAAGGCAAAAAAGTTTTGATTACAATTGATGAAATTGATAATTCAAAAGAAATGAAACTATTTGCTGAACAATATCAATCGTTTCTAAGGCAAGACTATGGAATAAGACTGCTGATGACTGGTCTTTATGAAAATATATCTAGATTACAAGATAATAAATCTATAACATTTTTTTATAGAGCTTCAAAAATAGAAATTAAAGGATTATCATTAATTTCAATTTCTTATCAATATATGAAATTCTTGGGGTGTACGAAAGAAATCTCTATTAAATTAGCAAAACTTACAAAAGGATATGCTTATGCTTATCAACTTTTAGGCTTTTTATTATATAAATATAAAAAACAAGATATAGATGATGAAATTTTATTATATTTTGATGAATATTTAAGAGATTATGTTTATGAAAAAGTTTATACCGAATTAAGTTTAAATGAGAAAAAAATTGTAAAAGGTATAAACACTAATGGCGAAATGAGCATAAGTGATTTATTGAAAAATATTGATCTTGATGAAAAAACATTGAGTGTTTATAGATTAAGATTAATAAAAAAAGGAGTAATCAATTCAATAGGTTATGGGAAAATTGAATTTGCTTTGCCAAGATTTAAGGAGTTTTTAGATTTTAAATGATGTTTATATTATTAAAATTGCCTAATATGAAAAAGTGTTGAGTGTATCAACACTTTTTCATTAATGTTTTTTAAGCCTTATGATAATTATCTATATCATTAAAACTATCATCACGTTTCTCAATCGAAATATTTTGTGATGTTTTACTGATTGTTTTGTAATAAAAATATTTTTTTGATTCGTCTTTTATCTTAGATTGTTTTTGTTCATTTATAGCTAATTCACCCTTAGAAATTAGTTCTAATTCATTTAATGAATATCCTTTATTAACAAACATTTTTGTTTCTAATAATATATCTTCAAATACTTTTTTTGCTTCAAGAAGATTTTCTTTGCTAACTTGTATTTCTGTAGTTATTTCTTTTTTAAAAGTTTGATTTGTTATATATAAACCGCTTTTAATATTAAAATGAATAAAATTAATGAATTGATCGATTTTTTCTGGTTTTTTAGTTTCTTTATATGGTTTGTAATATTTATATAAAAAACTTCTAAGATTATTGTAAACGATTGTTTCTTTCTCGTTAAAATAGTCTGATTCACGATATTTTAAAAGTTCTTCAACAGTATCAGGTATATATAAAGGTTTATTTGTTCTTTCGCGTATTATTTCTGTATCATTTTCTCCTTCGATAAATGAATTAACCAAAAAGAATTTCCCCCTTTCATTTTTAATTTTTGCAACAAAATAATCAGCTCTATAAAGATTATTAACAACTTTTAAATAATGCATGATATCTTTTTTATCAATTTCTGGATAATAACATTGCAATATTTTTATAATTTCATCACTATGAATGATTCCATATAAATTAACCATAGCAATAAATAACTGATGCAATTCAGGATTTTTTAATTTCATAAAAATATTTTAATACAGCATAGTTTAAAATAAAACATTTGATACAACCATTTATTTGTTAAATCTGAATTTATGATGATTAATAGCACAAAAGTTCATATCTGTTAAACTTAACATCAATTTAGAAGTTAAGCCATTTGTCTATTGAAATGTTATTAAATTTAGTCTATATTATTTTGCGTACGTTAAACCAAGATTAATGAATCCCTAACGTTAATCCTAGTTTAATGCGAATTTATTAGAAAGGGTAAAAGAAAATGATCGACAAAAAAGGAAAAGCTGAACTTGTCAAGAAATTTGGTAAAAACGAAAAAGATACTGGTAGTATTGAATTCCAAATTGCCTTATTAACTTCACAAATTCACGATTTAACCGAACATTTAAAGAAGAATGACAAAGATCAAATCGCACGTCGTGGTTTAAACATCAAAGTCAGTAAGAGAAAAGCATTACTCAGCTACTTACAAAGAACTAACCGTGATAGTTATGTTAAACTTCTTGGTGAATTAGGTTTAAGAAAGTAAAAAAAGACAAGCTCCTGACTTTATGTGGGAGCTTTTTTAATTTTAGTTTTATGAAAAAAACTTATTCTTCATTAAAAAAGTATAAAAAACAGATGATTTTAGGTCCTATATTTAAAATGTTAGAAGTTGTTTTTGAACTTCTAATTCCTTTTTTAATGAAGGATATTATTGATAATGGTATTGAAATTGCTAAAACTACCGGAGATATTTCAAAAATCTTGATTGATGGAGGAATAATTCTTACTTTTGTTGTTTTGGGTTTTTCATCTACTTTAGTTTGTCAATATTTTGCATCAGTTGCTTCTCAAGGATTCGGAACTGATTTAAGAAATAGAATGTTTAAAAAATTAAATGAATTATCACTTAGAGAGATTAATGAATTTGGAACGGGTCATCTTTCTAATTTATTTAATAATGATGTAAATAGACTTCAACTTGCTGTTGCGATGATGGTTCGCCTTGTAATTCGAGCTCCTGCTTTAGTTATTGGTTCGATAGTTTGTTCTTTTTTAATTAATTATCAAGTAGCATTGATTTATTGTGGTGTAATCGTTGTTATTTCAATTTTCTTGTATTTTATTTTAAAGATTACTAGTAGACAATTTGTTGTTTTGCAACATAAAAATGATAATTTAAGTCAAATTGTTGATGATGGAATTAGTGGAGCAAGAGTTATTAGATCTTTTAATACTCAAGAATTAGAAGTTAATAAATATAAAGATAATACTTTAGATTATTATAAAGATGCAAAGAAGACAGTTTATTTAAATGCTCTTATTAATCCAATTACTTTTTTAGTTATTAATATTGCAATTCTTTTAACAATTTATTTTGGTCAAAATGCTGTAAGTAATGGATTAATCGTAGGAATTTCAGGAACGGTTTTTTCAAGTGGTGACATTGTTGCTTTAATTCAATATTTAAACCAAATGCTCGTTGCTTTAGTTGTTGTTTCAAATTTAGTTGTCATTTTTAATAAATCTTTTGCTTCTAAAAAAAGAGTGGATGAATTACTTTTAAAAGAAAGTTCACTCAAAAATAATCCTATATATAAAGATATAAAGATTAAAAATGGTGATGAACTCTTTAAACTTAAAGATGTTGATTTTATTTATTCAGGAAATAATAAAACTTTATTAGACATTAATTTTAGTATTTTATCTGGCGAAAGCGTTGGTATCATTGGTGGAACTGGCAGTGGAAAATCTACTATAACTAAACTCCTTGATAGATTTTATGATGTCAGTGAAGGTACGCTTGCATATAAAGGAAAAGATATTAAAGAATATGATTTAGATTCATTGCATAATGAAGTTGTGGTTGTTAATCAAAAAAATCAATTATTTAAAGGAACAATAAGATCAAATATGCTTATTGGTAACCCTAATGCTACTGATGAAGAAATAATTGATGCTTTAAAAGTTGCTGAAGCTTATTCATTTGTTAAAAAATATGATGATTTTTTAGACCATGAAGTTGAGGAAAATGGATCGAATTTTTCAGGTGGTCAAAAGCAAAGGCTTTGTATTGCTCGCGCAATTGTTAGACATTCTGAAACAATTATATTTGATGATTCTATGAGCGCTTTAGACTTCTTAACTGATAAAAAAGTAAGAAGTAATCTAGAAAAATTTAAAAATTTAACAAAAATTTATGTTTCTCAAAGAGCAACTACGTTGATGCATTGTGATAAAATTATTGTTGTTGATAAGGGCAAAATTGAAAGTATTGGTACTCATGATGAGTTAATGAAAAATAGCAAGATTTATAAAGAAATTTATGAATCCCAAACAAGGAGTAATTAGTTATGAAAGAAATTAAAAAATTACTCAAATATTTTAAAGGAAATACAAAACTAATTGTTTTTGCAATATTCTTTGCAATAATTTTTGTTTCTTCAATGTTATTAATTCCTTATTATACTGGTCTTGTAATTGATACAATTGCTCTTAAAGAAATGAATACTAATAGTACTCCAAGTTATGTTTATATTTGGATAATTTTAATATTAATTGTTGTTACTGTTATTTTTGAATATCTTTTTGAAGCGACACTTTCTATATTCACAGAAAGAACAATGAAAAAATTTAAAGATGCAATATATGAAAAACTTAACAAGGTATCGATTAAATTCATTGATTCTCACAATCATGGTGATTTGTTAAGTAGAACAATAAATGATGTTGATAATGTATATAATGCAATATTATCTTTATTTAAGCAATTATTTCAAGGAATCATAACTTTAATTATCACTCTGGTAATTATGTTTATGATGAATTATGTTTTAGCAATTGTTGTACTTTGTTTAACTCCTCTTGCTGTCGTTATTTCAACAACTTTTGCAAAAAAATCAAAGAAAAATTTTAGAAAACAAGGAACATTGAATGGCACGATTGGGTCGCTTGTTTTAGAAGATTTAAATAATATTGAAGCAATCAAGACTTTTAATTATGGTGAAGAAGCTTTTAATAAATTTAAGAAAGTTAATGATGATCTATATGTTGTTGGTCAAAAATCACAATTTGTTTCAAGTTTTGCCAATCCTTTAACTAGATTAATGAATAATGGAACATATGCAATTGTAGGTATCACAGGTGCATTAATTGTGATTTATGGTGGACAATTTGGTGTCACTCTTGGAGTTGGAGGAATTAGTGCTTTCTTACAATATGCAACTCAATTCGCTAAGCCATTTAATGAAATTTCTAGTTGTTTTTCTGAACTTCAACTTGGTATGGTTTCTTTAAAGAGAATCAATGCAATTTTAGACGCAGAAAATGATGTCGATAATGGGAAAACTGAATTACAAAAACCTGTTAAAACAATTAAATTTGATCATATTTACTTTAGCTATACTGAAAAACAAAAATTAATTGAAGATTTTAATTTTGAAATTAAAAAAGGTGAAAGAATAGCAATTGTTGGTCCTACTGGTTGTGGAAAAACGACAATGGTTAATTTATTAATGAGATTCTATGATCCAATTAAAGGAAGATTCTTATTTAATGATATTGATAGTTTAGATATTCCTAAAAAAGATTTAAGAAATAATTTCAAAATGGTTCTTCAAGAAACATGGGTATTTAATGGAACAGTTCTTGAAAATATCACTTATGGCAAAGAAAATGCATCAATGGATGAAGTAATAAAAGCGTGTAAAGATGCAAATAGTTACGATTTTATTATGCGTTTACCACATGGTTTTGATACAAAAATTAGTAATAATAGTGGACTTTCAATGGGCGAAAAACAACTTATAAATATTACTCGTGTAATGTTAAATAAACCTGATATTGTTATTTTAGATGAGATGACAAGCAATATCGATACTCGTAGTGAATTAATCATTCTTGAGGGATTTATGAAACTTATGAAAAATAGAACATCAATCGTTATTGCTCATAGACTATCGACTATTGTTAATAGCGATAAGATTATTGTAATGAAAGATGGACATATAAATGATGTTGGAACTCATAAAGAACTTTTAGAAAAGAAGGGCTTCTATTATGAGCTTTATAACTCGCAATTTGAGCAATAAATTGGTTTTCTTTTTTTCACAAACTTGTGGTTTATTTCATTACAAATCTTCGATTTAAATGCTCACAAACTTGCCATTTCAGGCACTTAAAAATAAAAAAAGATGCATACAATCGACATTTTGTAATTTTGCGTATTTTGTATTTATTTTTGGGTGTTTTAGTCAAAAAATTAATCTTTTTTTGACAGACCTATTTTTTGTATTTTT
>CAZSMV010000019.1:0-20042 GCA_964608215.1 uncultured Staphylococcaceae bacterium | reverse complement strand
ATTAGTTTTAATTTTTTTCATAAAACATTTAATTAGAAAAATATTTGTTTATAATACAGGCGGAGGATTTAACAGATGAAAACTGTTTTTAAAAAATGGAAATGGGCTCAATATATTGAAGCTATTTTATTAGTTGTTCTTGGAAGTTTGATTGTTGCGTTTAATAGCAACGAAGGATTATATGCTGCAGTAGGTTACATGGTTGGTGTTTATCTTTTATTGAATGCAATTTTGCTTATTGTTGCATCGGTTGCTCTTTCATCATCGCTATTGACTGGAGATTTAATTTGTGGAATTTTGTTACTTATTATTTCGATTGAATTCTTTGTTTATCCAGGTCTTTTCGTTGAAATCTTGCCTTTAGCTATTGGCGTAGGCTTAATTGGTGGTGGTATTGTTTTAATTGCTCGTTCAATTAAAGGATTTATTCTTTTAGGATTTTCAGGTGATAAACTTTTAGCCTTAATTTTAGGCATTCTTGAGTCTTCATTAGGTTCAACATTCCTTTCTATTTACTATAGTGGTAACGGATTAATTGTTGTTCCTGTTTTATTTGTTATTGGTGGAATTCTTTTGATTTCATCTGGCGTTGCACAATTCTGTATTACACTATATATTGGCCATAGCGCTAAGAAAGCTGTAAAATTTGGCGAGGCCGTTGAAAAGCAAATTGTTGCTGATATTGATGAAGAAAATATTTAAGAAAATTAATTTATTTTCTTTTTTTCTTAAAAACACTCATATTTTGATGAGTGTTTTTTTATATAATATGTTTTAATTATAAGTATGGAAATTAAAGAAATTATTGCAAAAAACATTACTTATTTAAGAAAGAAAAACAAACTAACTCAAAGCGAATTAGCTGATAAACTTTTCTATAGTAATAAAGCAATTTCAAAATGGGAAAGAGGTGATTCACTTCCTGATGCAGAAATGTTAAAGAAAATTGCTGATTATTTTGAGGTCTCTATCTCATATCTTTTTGAAGACCACAATTTTAAAGATGAGGATGAAAAAGCTTTTGATGCTGAAATTAAGAAAAAAGAGAAGTGGATTAAGATTATTTTTGTTTTAATAATTTTTATAACAATAATTCTAGTAATTGAATCTTCATTATTGAGTATTGCTTCAATATATGATTCATTTGAAAAATATGCCGCGTTATTGTTTATAATACCTGGCATTGTTTTAACAATTTTTATAATAAATTTGATTCTAGGAAGAAGTAAATATAATAGGGGTTTGATTGTTTTATTTATTTGGTCTCTTTCGTTTTCTATTTATTTTTATTTTAGGAAATTCTCTCCTGTTTTTGTGTTTATAATTGCATTTTTATGTAGTTTGCTTGTTGTTGTGGTTCCTTATTTAGGTGAGTATGTTAGGAAAAAAGTCGAAAAGAAAACAAAAAAGTAAATAAAAACATATTAAATTATTTTTCTTGTTGAACGAAAATATTTCTTATACAAAAATATATATAGAAATTTAAAGAAATTAAACTTTAAATTTATGGAGGGGTTGTTATTGGATTTTTGATTTCTTAATTTTTCAAAATTTAAAACAAACAATAATGACTTAATAATTATATGATTTTTTCCTGCGGTGAAGTTATTGCTGATTTGATTGAAGTAGATAATAACGAATTTAAGTTTTGCATTGGCGGAGCGCCTTTAAACTTAGCATATGTTATAAATAAACTTGAAGGAAATGTTATTTTTGTTGGTAATGTTGGTGATGATGCGTTAGGAAAAGAAATAATTGATTTTGTTAAAAAATCAAGAATGCAAACAGAATTAATATCTATAGATAAAAATAGAAATACTTCAATGTCATTTGTAAAGAATTCAAAAAATGGAGAAAGGAATTTTACATTTGCAAGGAAAAATGGTGCTGATTATAATATCCCACTATCAACGATGTCTTATATTGAGAAAGCGAATATTATACATATAGGTTCTTTATTATTTTCGACAAAAGAAGGAAGAAGATATGCAGATAAATTGATTAGAAAAGCAAAAAGAATGAAAAAGATTATTAGCATTGATGTTAATTTTAGATCTGAATTATTTAATTCAATTGAAAAAGCCAAAAAAATTTATGTACATTTTCTTTCTAAAGCGGACATTGTTAAAGTTACAAATGATGAAATAAAAATTCTTACAGGTAACAAAGACATTTATAAGAGTTTAAAGACCATTACAAAGAATAATCAAAAAATATTTGTAACTCTTGGTTCATCAGGATCGTTTTTGTTTTATAATGATATTATATATAACGAACCAAGTATTAAGGTAGATGCTGTCGATACAACCGGAGCAGGAGATGCTTTTTATGGTTGTATCTTAAATGAAATTGATAATTATGGATATGAAAATTTTTTTAAAAATGAACAAGCAATAAGGAAAGCATTAAAAAAGGCAAATATTTGTGGTGCTTATTCAACTTTGAAAAAAGGTGCACTCAGTAATATTTTAACCAAATATGAACTTGAGTCGATGTATAGAAAGTTTGAAAATATTAAAAATAATTAATACCAAAGAGGGTGTGTTCTACATAGTGCTAAAACCTCTTTTTTTATTTCTTCACTACTCATTTTGTTTGTCAAACATGCATCAATTAATTGAGCGATTTTAATAAAATCTTCTTTCTTGAACCCTCGCGATGTCATTGCTGGACTTCCAAGTCTAATTCCGCTTGCAACCATAGGAGGAAGCGTATCATTTGGTATTGCATTTTTGTTACATGTAATGTTAACTTCATGAAGTTTTGCTTCTGCGTCTTTTCCAGTTATTCCACTAGTTTTATAAACGTCTACTAAAAGCAAATGATTATCAGTACCATTGCTAATTACATGGTAGCCTAAGCTTTGAAGTTCATCTGACATAGCTTTTGCATTTTCAATAACATGTTTTTGATAGTTCTTAAATTCTTCGCTTAAGTCTTCTTTAAAAGCAACAGCCTTGGCTGCGATAATATGCATTAATGGACCACCTTGTGTTCCTGGAAAAATTGTTCTATTTATTTTTTTAAAGATTTCTTCGTTGTTAGTAAGGATAACACCACCCCTTGGCCCTCTTAAAGTTTTATGAGTAGTTGATGTTACTACATCGGCATATAAACATGGATTTTGATGTAAGCCGGCTGCAACTAATCCTGCAATATGAGCCATATCCACAAATAAATATGCACCAACTTTATCTGCGATTTCTTTAAAGCGTTTAAAATCTATTTTTCTAGGATATGCACTGGCTCCTGCAATAATCATACGTGGTTTTTCTTTTAATGCTATTTTTTCAATTTCATCATAATTTAACATTTCTGTTTTTGGGTCCAATCCATAACCAATTGTTTCATAATCTTGACCAGAGAAAGAAAGTTTATAACCATGTGTTAAATGACCTCCGGCATCAAGACTCATTCCTAAAACTTTATCGCCTTTATTTAATAAAGCTCTATAAACAGCCATATTAGCTTGAGAACCGCTATGTGGTTGGACATTAGCGAATTTACAATTAAAAAGTTTACAAAGCCTTTCCTGCGCTATTTTTTCAACTTCATCAACATATTCGCATCCACCATAATACCTTTTACCTGGATAACCCTCAGCATATTTATTTGTCATTATTGAACCACACGCTTCTAAAACAGCATTTGATACAAAATTTTCGCTTGCAATAAGTTCAATATTATTTTCTTGTCTAGTTTTTTCTTTTTTCAAAATTTCAAATACTTCTAGGTCTTCTTTTTTAATATTCTCGTAAATGCTCATCTTTTATTCCTTTCATAAATTTAAGTTTTAAATAATCAAAACAATTAAATTGTATATATTTTTATCTAATTTTAATATAATTATAAAACTTGGAAAGAATTTAATTTGGTAAGAGGTTTATATGGAATATATTTATAGTGTTATTTTAGGCGTTGCTATGGCTGTTGATTGTATGTGTGTTGGAATAAGCGATGGAATACTTGAAAATAACATGAAGAAATGGAAAATACTTTTCATTTCTATTTTATTTGGTTTCATGCAAGGTTTAATGCCATTGCTTGGTTATCTTTTAGGAAATTTTGTAAAAGAGCATACTTCGAGCTTTCCATGGGATAAAGTAATTCCATATATTTCTTTTGCTATTCTTCTTATTTTAGGCCTTAAAGCAATAATTGAAACAATAATAGAGCAAAGAAAAGAAAAGAAAAAACAATTAACAGGAAATAATCCTGATATTAATGATAATAAAGAAGCAGATAAAGAAACAAAGAATTTAAAGATTACGGAGATTTTAGTACAAAGTGTTGCAACTTCAATTGATGCTTTTACCGTTGGATTTACTTTTATTGAAGAGAAAAATACATTGTATACATTTATTACCTTTGGAATTATTGCTATTGTTACTTTTGGACTTACTGTAACAATGATTATTTTAGGTAAAAAGATTGGCGAAAAAGTTTCTAAATATGCTCCTTATATTTCAGGAATTATTTTTATTGCTCTAGCAATTAAGTTTTTAATTGGAGCTATTGTTTAGTCTATTTTGAAATATGAAGCTTATAAAACGAGAAAAAAAGGAATCCACGCGGTTTTCGATGGTATTTTTTTATGAGAGTGCATATATAGACTAGCAAAATAGTATTGGAGACTTTAAAATTTTAATAGAAAAAATATAATATTTGAGGGACATAAATTATGAAACAAGTTTATATAGGCGTTGATATTGGTGGAATGTCAATTAAGGCTGGAATTGTCGATTTAAATGGAGAAATAATTAAGAAAGATAGTGTTGTAACAAATACAGAAAATGGACCAGAACCTTTTTTGAAAGATGTTAAATCACTTCTTCAAAGACTCTTAGTATTTGCTAAGGAAAATGGGTATGAAGTTCATGGCATTGGTTTTGGTGTGCCTGGAGTTGTCAATAATAAACTTGGAACAATTGATTATGCCTGCAATTTAAATTTATTTAATGTTCCGTTAAAAGATTATTTAAAAGATTTTAATTTACCAATTTTTATAAGCAACGATGCAAATGTTGCTGCTTTGGCTGAACAACGTTGGGGAGTAGCAAAGGGATTTAAAGATGTTGTTATGGTTACTTTAGGCACCGGAATTGGTGGTGGCGTTGTTATTGATAATAAACTATTTGAAGGATACGAAGGAAAAGGTGCAGAAATTGGTCACCATGTTATTGTTGTTGATGGAGAGAAGTGTGGCTGTGGTAGAAATGGATGTTTTGAAGCTTACGCAAGCGCTAGTGCATTATTAAGATATACAAGAGAAGCAATGTTAAAAAATAAAGATTCTATGATGTGGGAATTTTGTGAAAACAAAATTGAAAATGTTAATGGTCTTGCAAGTTTTGAATGTGCTAAAAAAGGTGACAAGGCAGCGAATGAAGTAGTTGATCTTTATTTAAAATATTTAGGTGAAGGATTATTAAATATTTGTAATATTTTTAGACCTCAAGCTATTGTATTAGGTGGTGGAATTAGCAACCAAAAGGAATATTTAAAAGAGCGTGTTCAAAAATATTTAGATGATAGATATTATGGTTATAAGGCCACACCAAAAACCGAGGTTTTAATTGCTAAATTTAAAAATGATGCTGGGATCATTGGTGCAGCAACACTTGCTTTTATAAGTAAATAATTTTAATGCAAAATTAATTTTAAGGAACGATTTTTACTTTTACGAAAAAGTGTTTTTATTATATGATTATAAGGGCACCCCAAAATAGAAATAATATAAAGGAAGTTTGAGGATTTTATTTATGGAAAAAAATAATCAAGAAAAGAAAAGAAAATTTATATTTGTTACAGGCGGAGTTGTTAGTGGCTTGGGTAAAGGAGTTAGCGCAGCAAGCATTGGCCGTCTTCTAAAAAGAAGAGGACTTAATATTTTTTCTATTAAATTAGATCCATATTTAAATGTAGACCCAGGAACAATGTCCCCTTTACAACATGGGGAAGTTTTTGTTACAAAAGATGGTGCTGAGACAGATTTAGATTTGGGGCACTATGAAAGAATGATTAACAGTTCTTTAACAAAGGAATCAAGCGTTACGAGCGGAAAGATATATAGCGCTGTAATTGAAAAAGAAAGAAAGGGTCAATATCTTGGGAAAACAATTCAAATTATCCCCCATATAACGAATGAAATTAAAGATAGAATTATAAAAGCATTCGATGCGAAAGATGATACTGACGTGTGCATATGTGAAATAGGTGGGACTGTAGGCGATATTGAGTCGCTTCCTTTTTTAGAAGCAATTAGACAATTGAGAAGAGATTTGGGTTATGAAAATACTTTTTTCATGCACAATACTTTGGTCCCTTATTTATATACTTCAATGGAACCAAAAACGAAACCTACTCAACATAGTGTAAAGGAGCTTACTGGTTTAGGGATTAACCCTGATGCTATTTTATTAAGAACTTCAGAAACATTAGATAAGGAAACCCTTCAAAAAGTAGCATTATTTTGTAATGTTAATGACAACGCTGTTATTATGGTTAAAGATTGTAAATACATATATGAAGTCCCATTAAACCTACAAAAACAGCACTTAGATGATTTGATTGTTAATCACTTAAATTTGAAATGCGCTCCTGTTGCTGATATGGAAGATTGGAAGAAATTTGTCCATAAAATACAACATATAAATGAGTCTATAAATATTGCTTTGGTTGGGAAATATACGCAATTACATGATGCTTATATTTCTGTTGCTGAAGCATTAAGACATGCTGGATATTCATGTAATAAAAATATAAATATTAAATGGGTTGATAGTAGAAAAATCACAAATGACAATGTTCATGAATTGTTAAAAGATTCAAATGGAATTATTGTTCCTGGTGGTTTTGGGAATAATGGAATTGATGGAATGATAATTAGTGCAAGATATGCACGAGAAAATAACGTGCCTTATTTAGGAATTTGTTTAGGAATGCAAATTGCTTTGATTGAAATTGCTAGGGACGTTTTGCACCTTGAAAATGCGGATTCTACTGAATTTAATTCTAAGACAAAATATAAAATAGTTGATTATTTGCCTTCACAATATAAAGGAATTAATTTAGGCGGAACTATGCGTCTAGGAGAATATGATTGCGAACTTTTAAAAGGTTCAAAAGCTGAAAAATTATACAATTCTACTAATATTAGAGAAAGACATAGACATAGATATGAATTTAACAACTTTTATATGGAAAGTTTTAAAGAAAATAGTGTAATATTTAGTGGTATAAATCCTCAAACAGGATTGTGTGAAATTATCGAATTAAAAGATCATCCATTTTTTATGGCTTCGCAATTCCATCCAGAGTTTACTTCAAGACCACTTGAGCCAAACCCATTATTCTTAGGATTTATAAAAGCGGCTATTAAAAATGAACAGGAATTATAAAGAGAATTTAAGAAAAAGAGTTAAAGAAGAAAATAGATTACATAATAAGTCTTTTAAAAATGCAAAAAAACAAGCTAAGAAAAATTTAAAAGATAATTCTGTTCGGGAAGACGATGTTAAAAAAACGAAAAGAATTGATTATAAAGAGTATGTCGTTAAAAGAAATTCAACTTTATTAGAATATTTAATTAATGATTTACATTTTTCAAGATCTAATGCAAAAGCATTATTATCGCACCATGTTATTTCAGTAGAAGGAGCACCGGTTTCTCAATTTGATTTTGAGTTATCTAAAGGCGATGTTTTAATAATTTCTAAAAATCCTATAAGGACAAAGTCTAGAAAAAATATTCCAATTATTTATGAAGATAACGAATTTTTAGTTATAAATAAACCATATGGGCTTTTAACTAATCCTAGTGATACTGAAAAAAATAGTACAGCAATTCGTATGGTTATGGATTATGTCCAATCTTTTGATAAACATAATAGAGTTTATTTAGTTCATAGAATTGATAAAGAAACAAGCGGGGTTTTAATGTTTTGCAAAAATGAAAAAATTCGCGATCTTTTAATGGACGATTGGAATAATCTAGTTATTAAAAGAGGATATTTTGCGATTGTTGAGGGCAAAATGGACAAAAAAGAAGATACCATTATTAATTACTTAAGAAAAAATAAACTAGATATGATGTATGTGGTTCCTCATGGAGGAGCAGGATCATATAGAGCCGTAACTTCATATAAGGTCTTAAAAGAAAATAAAAAATATAGTTTACTTGATGTTAATATTTCGACTGGGAGGAAAAATCAAATACGTGTGACACTTGGAGATTTAGGTCATTACGTTTTAGGTGATGATAAATATGGGGAACCAGAAAACCCGATTAATAGACTGTGTTTGCATGCTTATGAACTTTCGTTCAAACATCCAATAACGGGTAAGATTTATAAGTTCGATGCACCAACGCCTAAAGAATTTTTAAAATTAATGGAGTAAGACTATGATTAAAACTTTGCTAAGAAAATTTCTAGATGCATTTATTGCTGTAGCGCCAATTGTGCTTATAGTTAGCATATTATATTTTGTTCAACTATTTACAAAACATTTTGATGAGAACTTTTTAACAACTGATATTTATGTAGTTTTTCTTTTTTCATCACTTGCTCTTATGTTTGGAATGGGACTTTTTAGTCTTGGAGCAGATAGTGCTCTTGGCGAAACCGGGAAATATTTAGGGGCGAGTTTTGCTAAACAAAAAAATATTATTTTAGTTTTTGTATTAATGCTTTTACTTGGCACTTTGATTGCCATTGCAGAACCAGATGTAAGTGTTTTAGCATCATATATTCCTGAAGCTGATATTAATCCTTATGTTTTTAAATTGTGTGTTGGACTTGGATGTGGAGCGTTTTTCATTTTAGGGTTTGTAAGAATAGTTTTTCAAAAACCACTTAAGATGTGGTATATGTTTTTCTATCTTATAGTATTTGGAATTGCAGCATTATTTGGCGATAAAGATGGTGCCATAATTGATTTATCGTTCGATAGTGGCGCAGTTGTTACTGGTCCAATTACGGTTCCATTTTTCATTGCTTTTGGTGTAGGTATTGCTGGTGTTCATGGTGGCAAGGATTCATCAAGTGATTCATTTGGTATTACTGCTATGTGTTCTATGGGTCCTGTAGTTAGTGTTATGATTTTAGGACTTTTACTTAAACCTACAATTACAGCTCCAAATTTCTCGAGCGATATTTCAATGAGCGCCTTACTAAATGCACTCATTAGCTCACTACAATCTGTTAGCATAGCGTTCTTTCCAATAATTGTATTTTTTATGATTTATCAATCTATTGCTATTAAATTGCCAAAGAACGAATTATTAAAGATTTTAGTTGGTTATGCTTTTGCTTATGTTGGACTTATTATTTTCTTAACAGCCGCAAATTATGGATTTATTTCAATAAGTAAAAATCTCGGTGTTGGATTAGGAAAGAATTCAAGCGATATCCCAATTTTATTTGGCTTAGCAATTTTATTTGGTTTGGCAATTGTTATGGCAGAACCCGGTGTTCAAATTTTATCAACACAAGTTGAAGAAATTTCAAATGGTATAATTTCCAAAAAGAAAATGTTAATTGCTTTAGCTGTTGGTGTTTCAAGCGCAATTTTGTTATCAATTATTAGAGTTATATATTCAATAAATTTATTATATTTGATTATTCCTTTGTATTTATTTATTTTCTTTTTATCTTGGATTATTCCTGATATTTTTACTGCTATTGCATTTGATGCTGGCCAGGTTGCAAGTGGTCTTATGGCGTCTTCGTTTGTTTTGCCTTTTGTTTTAGGTGTTGCAAGTCAAATTGAAAATGATAGCAGTGGATTTGGTGTTATTGGAATGATTGCGGTTATGCCTGTTGTTGCTGTTGAATTTATGGGATTATACGCAGTTATTAGAACCAAAGTTATTTATAAGAAGGCAAGAAAGAATATTCTTTCTGCTGATGATTTACAAGTTATACATTTTAAGGCGGAGGTAGAGAATGAAAAATAATATGAAAAAAGAAAAGAAAAAATCAAAAAAAGAAAACGCTCAATCAGATTCAAAAGCATATGATAAAGAATTTGTTGTAAAACCTCTTAAATGGTTATTTGTAATAGTTAATCATTATCAAGGAAATTATTATATTGATAAGTTTAAGGAACTTGGCGTAAGTTGTGCATTCTTGTGTTATGGAAAAGGAACGGCAACTGATGATTTAAAACATATCTTAGGTATTGGAGAAGATAAAAAAGATATCGTAATGTGTCTTGTTCGAGCTGATGATATCGGTAAATATTTGGATGTTTGTAATGAGAGATTTAAGGTATCTCAAGCAGCAAAAGGAATTGCATTTGCTGTACCTGTGGATTCTATGATAAGTGTATTTGCTTATAAATTTGTTAGTAACACTAGACAAAATAGGAGAAAGTAATTATGGAAAAATATGTATTAATTTGCTGCATAGTTGATAAAGGATATAGCGATCTAGTCATGAGTGCGGCTAGAGAAAATGGTGCTAGGGGTGGAACAGTAATTGGTGCGCATGGAACTGGCAATGTTGAAATTGAAAAATTTTATGGCGTTGTTATTAAACCAGATAAAGAGATGGTTTTGATTTTAGTTAATGAAAACGATAAGGAAAAAATCTTAACTGCAGTTGGTAAAGAATGTGGCTTGGATGCAAAAGGACAAGGAATTGCTTTTGCCTTACCAGTTAGTGATTCTGTTGGTCTTTTCCGCGAAGAAAAAGTCGAAGAAAAGAAATTACAAAACTAATTTTTTAATTGAATTTTTTGGAATATTTAGCAATATTGAGGCGCTAGTAATAGCGTCTTTTTTTGTTAACCCATTTTTAATTAATTCGTTAATTTTATCGAGGATTTCTTTTTCATCAATTTCTATTTTTTCTTCTTTGCTTTTTTCTAAAACTAAAACAATTTCACCTTTAAATTCAATTGGATTATCTAAAAAAGATTTTAAGGTCGTTCTAATAAATTCTTCATGAATTTTTGTTAGTTCTCTGCATATACAAATATTTCTTTCGCCCATAATACTATAGAGGTCATTTATGCACTCGTTTAATCTATGTGGTGCTTCATATAGTAAAATTGTATACGGAAGTCGCTTCAATTTTGAAATTTCTTCAATTCTAATTGAATGTTTACTATTCAAAAAACCATAAAATAAAAAATGTTCAGTTTCTAATCCGCTACCAACTAAACCATTTAAAAATGCACTTGCTCCAGAAATTGGAACAACTTTTATATCGTTTTCTATACATTTTTTTGCAAGGATATAACCAGGATCACTGATGCATGGATAACCTGCATCACTTAAATAAGCAACGTTTTTACCATCAATAATTTGCTTAACAATATTTTCGCTAGAAACAACTTCATTATGCTCATGGCAGGATATGCATTTCTTTTTTATATCTAAAATATTTAATAATTTTGTTGTGTTTCGTGTATCTTCACAAGCAACAAAATCAACACTTAAAAGAATGTTTCTTTGACGTGGAGAAACATCATCAATATTTCCTATTGGGGAAGGAACTAAATAAAGAATGCCAGACATTTTAAATCTCTTTAATTTCGTTTAAATGAACAAATTCAACATCGTCTTCATTTTCAATTTTACATATTTTAGTTAATATGTTGTAACTAACAAGTTTGTATTCGTTTCCTTCATATTTCACTTTTGAATTAATTTTTGGAAAGTTTTGTTTTTCTTCAGTATATAGGTCATCTTCATATTTTAAACAGCACATAAGTTTTCCGCATTGCCCACTCAATTTTGGTATGTTTATTGCTAACATTTGATTTTTTGCACGATTTAATGAAATACCATCAAATGTTTTGAAAAATGTAGTGCAACAAAGTTGTAACCCACAAACACCAATTCCACCAATTTGTTGAGCTCTTTCTCGTGAATTGATTTGTCTTAGTTCAATTCTGCAATGTAATTCTGCAGCTAATATTTTTAATAATTCTCTAAAATCAATTCTTTCATCGCTTGCATATACAAATAAAATTTTTGAGCAGTCAAACGTATATTCACTAGAAATTAAACGCATATCAAAATTTAAATTTTTGACTGCGGTTTCAAAAATGACATTGGCCTTTAATGCAAGTTTTGCATTAGCTTCTGCAATTTTTAAATCTTGTGCAGTTGCTTTGGCAATAATAGGTTTTATTGCTTTTGTAAATTCATTGTTATTAACAACAATATCGGTAGCTAATACTGAACCTATTTCTTTTCCTACAACAGTTTCAACCAAAACCTTATCTCCAGAAACTATAGTTGGATCAACAGTTGAAAAGAAATAACTTTTTCTTGTATTCATAAAAGCGACTGTAATATATCTTAATTCCATAAAATTTATTTCCTTATTTTTCTAAAAATACAATATCTAAAACATTGATTAACAATAAATCAACATTTACATTATAGTTTAATTCATTTCTTCTATCCATCAACTCAATAATCTTTGTATCAATATTTCGATAATTTTTATTTATTTGTTTAAACAAATTTTCAAAGTTGTTATAAATAGTGTTTCCTTCAAAACCATAGATATAAGTTTCTTTAAATAGGAAAATTAATATATCAAAAAATAATCTTATATTTTGTTTTATAACCTTATTTTTTATTACATTATTTTCAAAATAGAAACGCAAATCTTCATTGTTTTCCAAATAAGAAAATATATCTAAAATTATTTTTTTAATTTCTTGATATTCTTTTGATTCGGTTTCTTTTTTAATGGTTGAAGAATCATTATAAAAATTAGAAAGCAACTCCGCATCTATTTCATTAACGCCATCATTAATGCTATTTGCGATTAATTTGTTTTTATCTATAGAATTAAAATGAACAATTTGAGTTCTTGAAAGTATCGTTGGTAAGATTTTAAATTCATTTTCGGTAGTTAAAAAAGCATATGTATTTTCTTTAGGCTCTTCTAAGAATTTTAGAAGAACACTTACAGAATCAATTGTCATATTTTCAATTAGATTGATTATGTATATTTTAATCCCGGATTTTTCTAATGATGTTTTAGAAAATTCGTCTTCAATTCTATAAATGGATTCTTTTTTAATTTGTTCTTTTCTGCCATCAATAATAATGAGGTCGTTATATATTTCTTCATCGATGCGAGAGCAATCTACACAGGAATTGCATGCAAATGGATTTTTATTTTTGCAAATTAAAGATTTCGCTAAAAACTTAGAAATTTCAAGTAGTGGGGTACCAGCTTGCCCACTTAAAAGATATGCATGAAAAACTTTATTGTTTTTGAATGCATTATAGAAAATCTTATATGCGGTTTCTTGCTCTTTTTCTAAATATTCAGCATAGTTAATCATTTTATTTTCTCTTTAATTATATTTAAAACATTTTGGTAAACATCATCAAAACTTTTACTTGCATCTATAACTACAAAACGATTGCTGTAGTTTTTAGCAAGTTCTAAAAAAGTTGATCGGATTTTATCGTAAAATTCAATTTCTTTTACATCTAATCTATTTACTTCGCGATTTGCATTTTTATTAATTCTTGCTAAGCCGATTCTTGGATCGATATCAAATAAAATTGTTAAATCTGGGAATGTGTTTTCAGTTGCAAAAAGATTTATTTTTAATACTTCATCGACACCAATCTCATCGCCACCACCTTGATATGCTAATGATGAATCAATAAATCTATCACAAAGAACGATTTTGTTTTCTTTAAGAGCTGGCCAAACTTTTTCTATCAAATGCTGCCTTCTACTTGCTGCAAAAAGTAGGGCCTCTGTTCTTTTATCCATCATAGTGTTTTCTTTGTCTAAAAGAATTTTTCTAATTTCTTCACCAATTTTAACACCACCAGGTTCACGAGTTTGAATTACATCATAATCATCTTTTTTAAGTTCATCATAGATTTTACTTAGAACTGAGGATTTTCCACATCCTTCAACACCTTCAAATGTAATAAACATTTATTAATCCCCCTTCTTTAAATTGACTCTATTATCTAAAGCTTTTTCAATTGTTATTTCATCTGCATAATCAAGTTGACCACCAGCTGGCAATCCATAAGCAAGCCTAGTTACCTTAACATCATAGTCTTTAAGTATTTTTGCAAGATATAATGCAGTTGTTTCACCTTCTAGTGTTGGATTTGTTGCAATAATTATTTCTTTAATATTTTCTTTTTTAATTCTTTCAACTAGTTCATTAATTCTTAAATCATCTGGGCCTACTCCATGTAATGAGGAAATTACCCCATTTAAAACATGATATACACCATGATAAGTTTCGAGTTTTTCAAAATTAATAACATCTTTTGCGTAAGATAAAACAATACAAATAGAGTGATTTCTATTTGTATCGCTACAAATGTAGCATTTATCGTCTTCAGTTAGCAAACCACAAATTGGGCATTGATGAATTTCATGTTTTGCTTCATTAATTGAATCAACTAATTTCTTTACTTCATCATCATCCATATCAAGGATGTTATAGCCCATTCTCTCAGCTGTTTTACTACCAATTGAAGGAAATGATTTTAATGCATCAATGAGTTTATTTAAAGAACGGAGTTCTTTCATTAAAACATCATTCCTCCTGCGCCTGGTTTAAATTTATTTGATATAGCATCACTTTCTTTTTGTATTTCTTCTTTGCATTTTTTATATGCTAAGCAAATCATATCTGATAACTCATCTTTATTTTCTTTTGCCAAAATTGAATCATCTAAAATATTGACTGATTTGAGAGACATGTCCCCCATAACTACAACTTCAACAACTCCATTAGCATTTGCCTTAAATTCTTTTGCTTCAAGTTTTGCATACTCCTTGTTAAATTCTCTTTGTGTTTTTTGCATAGCTTGAATCATTTGTTGCATATTCATATTAAAATTTCCTACCTTTCTATTTTAATTTCGCCTACATCTTCAGCTTTTGGTAATTTATTAACTTGTTTTAAATTTATAAATTCATGTGTTAAATCATTGAGAACTTTTCTATTTATTCCGTATATAAATAATTTCTTTCCGACAATTTTTTCCATCACTTTTTCTAATTTTTCTTGATTAACTTTAACATTGCATCTAGTTGCTTCACTCTCAAAATTAAATCTAATAATCATGATATCTGGAGTAACAACGTATGGTGTCCCATCTTTTAAAAGCATTGCAAATGGACCAAGTTCGAGATCGTTTTTTAATAAATCAAGATATGTCCATCTTTTTATAATTTCTTCTCTAAAGGATTTATTCCCTAAAACCATAATTTTAATAAGTGTATCATTGTTGATTTCATAAGATTCGCCACTTATTGCAATTGGTGATTTTTCTTCTTTCTTTTTTGTTATCGCTTCTTTTCCAAAAATAGGGCTTAAATTTTTTAACTCTTCAACGGACGAAGGTTTTGATTCTTCAGTATTCACAGGTTCTGCTTTTTTCTCTTTGCTAACAAATTCTTTGCTTGGAATTGAAGAAATATCCTTTTGATCAGTTGAAACCCATTCGTGAGTTTCTTGTTTTGACTGAGATTCATTTTTGATTTCAACCATTTTCAATAAATAAATTTGGAAAATGAAATTTGGGTTTGACGTTGTTTTGAATTCATTTTGACATCTTAAAAGTGAATCAATCATTGAATATAGTTGATCTTCTTTAAAAACGGATGTTATTGCTTTTGCTTTATTTTCATCTATAGTAGAAAGCAAATTTTTAGATTGAATTTTGCTATAGATAAGGCAATCTTTTAAGATGACTAATAATTCATCAATCAATCTCGAAATATCAACATTCCTTTTGAAAAATTCATCGCAAAGATTAAGTAATTTGAGTGTATCTTTTTCAGAAACTATTTTTAGAAGATTGAGTTTTTCATCCATACTTGTTAAACCAAACACTCTACGAACATCATCTAAATTAATTTCGTTGCCCGAATATGCAATTAATTGATCAAGCATCGAAAGTGCATCTCTTGCACCTCCGTTTGCTAATTCTACAATTAAATTAACAGTCTCTAAGTCTGCTTTTATGTTTTCGCCAGTAAGAACTCTAACAATTAATTTTTTTAAATCATTATTATCGATTTTTTTGAATTCAAATCTTTGGCAACGAGATAATATTGTTGGAAGCAACTTATATGGATCTGTTGTACACAAAATAAAAACAACATATTCTGGTGGTTCTTCTAAAGTTTTTAATAGAGCATTGAAAGCACTATTTGTCATCATATGAACTTCATCGATGATATAAACTTTGTATCTTCCTTTTATTGGAGCATATTTAACTTTTTCTATTAAGTTTCTAACTTCTTGAACGCCAGAATTGCTTGCTGCATCAATTTCAATTACATCTGGGTGTTCGCCTTCGCTAATTTGTCTGCAGTTTTCGCATGTATTGCATTGTTTACCAACTCCTTTTTCACAATTTAATGCTTTAGCAAAAAGACGTGCAACACTAGTTTTACCAGTTCCACGTGGACCGCTAAAAAGATAAGCATGCGAAATTTTATTTAATTCCAATGCATTTTTTAATGTTTGAACAATAGCTTGTTGCCCAACTAATTCGTCAAAAGTTTGACTACGATATTTATTGTATAAAGCTTTATATGACATAATTTTTACCCAGTTAAGATTATATCATAAAGCCAATAGTCATTAAACAATTAGATTGCTTTAAATAAGAATGGTAATTTGTTATAATTTTAAAGATTTGAGGATGCGTATTTATGGAAAAAAACATGTATGAACGTCTTGTTGCTACAGAAAAACGTTTGTCAGAGATTGATGAACTTTTAATGAAAGATGAAGTTACAAAAGATAATAGAAGATTTAAAGAATTAAACATCGAAAGAAGTGAACTTGAACCAATTGTTGAAAAATTTCATGAATTTTCTTATGCAGAAAAAAATAGGGAAGATGCTTTAGTAATGTCAAATGATAAAGATCCCGAAATTAGTGAAATGGGCAAAGAAGAATTAAAAAACAATACTGAATTATGCGAAAAAATCACTGAAGAATTAAAAATACTTTTATTACCTAAGGATCCAAATGATGGGAAAGATATTATTTTCGAAATAAAAGGTGCAGTTGGTGGAGACGAAGCAAACATATTCGCTGGTGATTTATTTAGAATGTATAGTCACTATTGTGACAGTCAAGGATGGAAACTAAAGGTTGTTGATGATTCACCTTGTGAGCTTGGTGGTTTTTCATATATTCAATTTGTTGTAAGTGGACCAAATGCTTATTCTAGACTTAAATATGAAAGTGGCGTTCATAGAGTTCAAAGAGTTCCAAAAACAGAAGCAAGCGGCAGGATTCATACCTCTACCGCAACAGTTGTTGTTATGCCAAAAGTTGAACTTGGTAGAATTGAAATTAGAAACGAAGATTTAAGAGTCGATACTTATAGATCAAGTGGTGCTGGTGGACAAAATGTTAATAAAACAGAATCCGCAGTTAGAATTACGCATATTCCAACAGGTGTTGTTGTTTCTTGTCAAACTGAAAAATCTCAGATTCAAAACCACGAAATTTGTATGGAAATGTTGACAAGTAAACTAGTTCAATTAGAAGAAGAAAAGAAAGCTGCAACTGAAGCAGGATATAGAAGCAAAATCGGTAGTGGTGATAGAAACGAAAAAATAAGAACATATAATTATCCACAAAATAGAGTTACCGATCATAGAATTGGTTTTACTGTTCAAAAATTAGATAGGATTATTGAAGGCGATTTAGATGAATTAATAGATGCATTAATTTATTTTGATCAACAACAAAAATTAGCGGGACAAAAATAATTTTATGGAAACAAATAGAGAAGTTTTCCTAGAAACAAAAAAGCAGATTAAAAAAAGAAAAAAAGATCAAATTGTTGATACAGAAATATACCAACTTTTAGAAAATGCAAATGGGTTTTCTGATTATACAGAATTAGTTGTTAATTTTGATAAAAACATAAAAAACAAAGCGTTATATATAAGAAATTTGAATAAATTAATGGATGGAGAACCTATACAATATATACTAGGAAAAACGTCTTTTATTGATTTAGATATATTTATTAATAGAAACGTTTTAATTCCTAGACCAGAAACCGAAGGACTTGTGTTGCTTGTAAGAGATTATATTAATAAATATAAAATTGAGCATAAAAATATTGCTGATATTTGTACTGGAAGTGGATGTATTGCTTTATATATGAAAGAACAATTTCAAGATTCAACAATATATGCAACAGACAAATATGAAGACCCTTTGATTGTTGCAAAAACTAATAAAGAAAGACTTAAACTTGACATCAATTTATTAAAAGGAAGCAGACTCCAACCACTTGAAGACAACAATATTAAAATTGATGTGTTAATTTCTAATCCACCCTATGTACAAAATATAGATGATATTGACCAAAAGGTATTAAGATATGAACCTTTAAATGCTATTTATTCGCTTGATGGATTACATTTCTACGATTCATATTTTAGGCACTATAAAAATGTTATGAATCAAAAATTTTTTATGGCTTTTGAAATAAATTATGATCAAAAAGAGCCATTAATATCATTAATAAATAAATATTTTGATGAGGATAATACCCAATATTTATTCAAAAAAGATATTTATGGTAAAGATAGATATTTATTTATATTTGGAGGTTATCATCTTGAAAATATTGAATAAAAATCAAATTAAAGAAGCTAGCGAAATATTGTTAAATAATGGTATTTTGGCTTTTCCTACTGAAACCGTATATGGTTTAGCTGTGATTGCGCCTAGTTTAGAAAATTATAACCATTTAGTTGATGTTAAGAAACGACCTCCAGAAAAGCCATTTACTTTAATGGCATCAAATCTTAAACAAGTTGAAAAGTATATTGAAATTAATGAAATTGCGAGAAAAATTATTGCAAAATTTATGCCCGGTCCAATAACATTAATTTTAAAAGCTAAAAACAATATTCCATACACAATTGATCATGGAACTGGGTTTGTTGGCATAAGAATTCCGGATGATAAATTTGTCTTAAAATTAATTGACATGGTAAATGATGCACTTTTTGTTCCTTCTTGTAATAAATCTGGTGAAAAACCCTGCATGAACACAGAAGATGTCATTCATGATTTTGAAGGCGAAATCGATGCTGTTATTGATGGAAGTTGTGGTAATGGAGTTCCTTCAACTATAATTAAAATTGACGGAAATAATATTACGTTAATTAGACAAGGAGAATTAAAACTTACAGACATAGAGGAGGCTATTAAATGAAAATTGCATTAGGTTGTGATCATGGCGGTTTTTTTGTTAAAGAGGCATTAAAAAAACATTTAGTAGAAAAAGGTTATGAAATTTTTGATGTAGGAACAAATTCTTCAGATAGTTGCAACTACGCAGAATTTGGATTAAAAGCCGCTGAACTTGTGGCTAATAAAACTTGTGATTTTGGAGTTGTTATTTGTTCAAGCGGTGAAGGAATTTCTATTGCTGCAAATAAAGTTCATGGGATACGTTGTGGTATCGCTTATAATGACGAGGTTGCAGTATTAATTAGGCAACATAATGATTGTAATATGATTTCTTTTGGTGCGAAGTTTATGTCTCTTTCGGATATAATCCGTAGAACCGATATTTTCCTTAATACTCCTTTTGAAGGCGGTAGACATAGTAAAAGAGTAGATACTATTAAAAAAATTGAAAAATAATTAAAAAGTTAAATAATTTTTTGAAATTCCCCCACAAATATTATGTGAAAGGGGGATTTTTTATAGAATTTATTTGTCCAGTTTGCAATAACAAAGATCCAAGATACATTGGTGTTAAAAATGGCAAGTTTTATTGTAGAAGATGCATTTCTTTTATGGGCGAAAGGGTAGATCCTGATGACAATTATTTGCCTCCAGCAAATTCTGAGGCAATAATTAAATATCCATTAAGTAATGAGCAAATTAGGATTTCCGAAGAAGTAAAAGATAATTACATTAAAGGAATTAACACATTAATTTATGCAGTCTGTGGTGCAGGTAAAACTGAATTAGTTTTTAAAGTCATTGAATATGCTTTGAAACATGCGTACAAAGTTGGTTTTGCT
>CAZSMV010000018.1:0-22861 GCA_964608215.1 uncultured Staphylococcaceae bacterium | reverse complement strand
TCATACCTCACTGCACTATTAAAAATTTGGTAAGTACACTATTTTCTCTACTTTTAATTAATTATAACAGATTTGATAAAGATTCCTACCTAAATTGCAACCAAACCATCTAGATAATTTTAATATTACTTTATTTATTGCACTTATAAAAACAAATCTGAAAGCCTTTGGCATCTTTAACTATTTTGGTTTCAAATATATTTTATGAATATATTGTTCAATTCTAACTTCAATTTGTTCTTATATTTTTTGTTGATAAATTAAAAAGTACCATCTATAGGTGCCAAGTTATGACTCTATCATGATTTAACATGAGGCACGTCTACGGGTTGGGCATATCTTCAGTTAGCATTAAGGAAGATCTCCCATACGATGTTATTATAATGTTGCTTAGCAGATTAGTACGAATGACAAAAATATCACAAAACTTTATAAATATCACTCTCTTAATTGTTCTTATAGAAGCCAATTTGACAGTCTTTGGTTCCATTGACTACTCTTGTTTGACAACCATACTTTCTAAATATTTTGTCTAGTTCCAACATCAAGTCGTTCTTATCTTACTGCTTTCTGCTTTCTCTTATTTTCTTTCCCATTTGCAAGTCCTTTTTAAAATATTTGTTATTACTTTATTATATAAACTCTTTTTATAATTAAATACTATGCCAGTAAAGATTTCATAATTTATTAAATGTTTTGAATGAATTTTTCTTTTCGCTTAAAGTGTTTAAATAAATAAGATCATAAAATAATGAACTAGGGACTAAAGAGATTCTTTATCTAGAAATTTAAATTTAATAGTTTTCTTATCATCTAAATTTTGAGTGAATCTTTTTACTTCTAATGGACTTTTGTTTGGTAAGAAAAACAAAGAATTTATTTTTTGAATTATTAAAATTATTTGTATTTTATTAATTGCGAAAAGATATTCTTCAAAACTTCGACATTTACAGAATTCCCTAATTGTTTATAGGCGGCTTGTATATTGCAATCAGGAACAAAACTATCGGGAAATGATTGCAATCTTGCAGCTTCTCTAACAGATAATTTTCTTTTATATTTCCCAATTATAGGTGTTTGGACAAGGGCAACTAAAGCTTGGAAAGTATCGGGTTTTTTTACTCTAACACCAGAAGGACGTATTTGTATTATTCCTTCCCAAATCGTATCAATACTTTTCCCACATTGCCATTCGAATTTACGTTCAGTTGGAGTAAAGTCCTTTAAATGCTTCCACTTTTTTTCCCAACTTTCTATAAATTGTTTATTTCTTTTATACAAATCTTGGTTTTTTCTTATAAACTCTTTTTTCCATTCAGGAAATGAAGAATTTATTGTTGATGATTTAAAATAATCGTACCAAATTGGAAATCCAATAGTTTTAATATCAATTCCATGATAAAATTCGTCCCAACATTGCAAAACGTTTATAGTGTGTTCTTTTAATTTATAAACATCTTCGTTGTTTTTTTCATCTAATATGCTGTAAACGCTATTATCTTTTTGCTTAAGTAATTTGTTAAATTTAATCTCTATTGGTTCACCAATATGCTCTGGATCATAAACTCCTGGTATATATAAACGTTCTCTTACTTGTGGTATACCAAATTGATGTGGAGATAATATAAGTGGATCTTTTGTTAATCTATAACCCAATTTTTTTAATGTATCTCTTATTATTTTATATGTATTTCCATTATCATGGGTCACTAAATTTCTAACATTCTCGAGCATAATATATTTAGGATGTTTGTATTCTAATATTCTCGCAATTTCAAAAAATAAAGTCCCCCTTGTTTCATCTAAAAACCCTTCTCTTTTCCCAGCTTTAGAGAATGTTTGGCATGGAAATCCAGCACATAAAACGTCATGATTAGGTATCATTTCATTTTTTAAATCTCTTATATTTATGTTTGAATCAATATTATAGTTTTTTAGATAAACATCAATTGCCGCTTTATCAATTTCGGAAGCTAAAACACATTCTCCACCAAAAGAATCCATTGCTTGGTGAAATCCCCCTATTCCTGAGAAAAGATCCATAAATTTAAATTTTTTCATTTTACTTGCTCCTACACACTAAAACTACAAACCGACATATTCGATATCAAATCTTTAGTAATTTTCAATTTAGGCTGCCTTGGTTTTCCATCTGAATTTTTTCCTTGTTTATAAGGTTGAAGTTTTAAGATTTCATACATTGTTTTATCAATCTTTAAAATGTTAAATTCCTTAATTTTGACTGAATATTTCATTTTATTTCCATAACCTGATTTTATTTCTTCTATGTTCACATATCGTTTGCTTGGTTCTCTATAAGAATTCCAAAGTTTTGTTACTTCATAATTATGTTTTGAGTCTTTTTCACATTCGCATAGAGCACAAATGTAATAGACTTGACCATTGTGTTTTATAATTACCTTTTCAAATGAATCAAATTTATTTCCTATTATATCGCTATCAATTTCATCTGCCTTTAAATCCCCAAACAACCAATCATCTTCAGAAAATACTAAATCAAAATCAATACCATCTTTCTTTTTATCCCCATAAAGAGAGACAACATTTGTTTTGTTTTTGCTTAAATAATCTTCAAATAAATATTCAAAATACCATCCTTGCCATTCACCTTGGCGGTAATTACTATAATTATTTTGTTGCATTTCTTTATATGCTTCTATTCCGAGCCAAGTTTTGTTTAAACTTTTAAAGAAATTAGCAAAATAATTATAAATTTCTTTCAGTATATCATCATATGAATATGTTTTTAACTTACGGTCAGCTAATCCTCTAACATATTCTTTAAATAATTCTGGCTTAAATACATGGATTATATTCCCAAAATAATCCGTTTTTGTAAAATCGCCGGCTTTTTGCGCATACTGTAAATTCATTGAATAAATGTGCGCTGAAGAATTATGAGATTTTTTTGATTGATATGAAGCAGGCTCAAAAACAACAAATAACTGTGTTTTTTTAAATGAATAGATGCCGACATATATTGTCTTTAATCCATGTTTAGTATTATTAGAAACATATTCAGTATAATAATCTTTTAGTTGAATTCTTTTTTTGAATATAGGATGTGGATTACCAAGATATGTAATATTAGCAGATAATAATGCTATTTTCCCATAAGCAATATGCTGCTTCCTATCTTTATAGATTTCATTAAAAAATAACTCCTTATAAAGATTGTCAATTTCACTTACAGTAAGTTTCTCATCGTAATCAATAGTAATTTCACCATTTTTTAAAACTTGCTCAACCTTTTTCATAAATAGTATTCCTCAGTTATATGCTCATTATCCATGTACATAAAAAATTCCTTTAAACTAATATTTAAAATTTTGCAAATACGCTCAAGAGAATCAATCGTAATATTTTGTTTACCAGATTCTACTCTAGATAAAAAAGTTCTGTCCCATTTCAGTTTTTCTGCAAGTTCATTTTGGGTCATATTCAAATTATTTATTCTCAACTCTTTTATTCTATTGCCGACAAGTTTTCTAATCATACCAATAATAATATCAGTTTGTGACCTAAAATACAACAAATCAAAAAGGCTTCTTTTTGCTTTTTATTCATAATTGGCTGTTTCTCACATTGGTTTAGCGCCTCCCGAAACCGCCAAGCCTCAAGAAGGAGAGTGCTCAACAAAAGGCTCTTTAATCTAAAAATGTGTCGCAGAAAATAGTGGCGCAATTATTATATTAGTTTCAAATTTATTTCATCCCTTTTTTGCAATCAAGAATTTTTATTAAAAATACTTGCAATAAATCATGATTTGACGTTTTAAACGTGTTTTTAATTATGAATTATATAAAGAAAAGTAATGGCTGTTACTAAAAATAATAATATTGTTCAATTATCGTTTAATCTTTAATTTTCGGTGTATAGAGTAAATCTATTAAAATATCATAATCATTTATACCTTTGCTTATCATATCAAACAATTTATCAAAAACTTCTTTTTCATTGTTTAATAAACTTTTAACAATTGCATTTATAATAATACACGTATATGAATGGGCCAAATCCAAATTTGCGTTAGGAGGAGTATCAACATCTGTTGCAGCTTCTACATTTTTTATCCACCAATTATCAAATTTATTAAATAAAGAAACCAAACTCTGCAATAAATCTAAATCTAATGAACTATCAAATATTAGAGATTTATAAAATTCATGAACATAATTGTTTCTAGCGTCAGTTATCGTCTTAAGAGTATTACAATCATTTTCATCAAATATATCATTTTCTAAGCACCAATTGATAAGATTCTTCATTTTATCTTTTTCAATAAGTTTTAAATATTCAGCGCCTATATGATCATGATACTTTCCATCTTTAAAATAAAACCCTGTTGAATAAAAATCTCGAATGTTTTCTTCTATTTTATCTTCAAATACTTCATAAATTAATATAAAAACAGAAATACAATTAATTCTAAATTGCAAATCATTAGCCCAATCCTTTTTGTTAATATTTTTATTTTTCATTCTTAATTCCCTTTACTTATCATCTATTTCTCTAAATTCAATCTCTTTTACAACATCACAATTTCGAATAATATTATTTAATGGAAAATATTGCATTAATCTTGTTTTTTGGTACGTACCATGTTTTATGGACTTCCTCCAACTGTCTAACAGTTTCGATTACTAGTTCTCAAATAGAATCACCCCTTAATACTTAACACACTCTCATGTTTATCCTCTTGCCCCTCAACCCACCTATTAACAATTGCAAAGTTAATATCGTCTTGAAACATAAAGATTTCATTCATATTAACGTCAAGAGCGTTCACTAAAGCATCATTAATAACTTTATAAGTCTCATAAAGTTCATCATCTTTTAAACCTTCAAGAATATTAATATAACCTTGTCTTGAATATTCCTTACTTATTTCTTTAAGTCTTTCATAAGTCATAATTATTATTCCTTTCGCTATGTGTCTTTAATTTATTATTAACAATTATTAAAAGAACATTCAATATAAAAAATATTTTTGATTAACTAAACCAAAAATATTTAATATTTAAAATTGCTTTCAACTAAATGAACATTAACTAGCATTATTCATATTTAAAACAACATTTAATATATCCTTTATTGCTAATAGTTGCTGCTCATTCATTTGGCCTAATAAAGTATCAATATCATCTCTTACACTTATATTTTTATTTTTAGGAATGTCATAACCCATTAACCAACGAGGTTCTACATTTAAAACTTTAGAAAGTATCATAAGATTGTTGCTCTTTGGTTCAAATCTGCCAGCACAATAATCATTCATAGTAGTTTTTGGAATATTAGTCATTCTCGCTATTTTACTTTGAGATAAATTGCGTTCTCTAATTATTTCATTCAATCTTTCGCTTGTTGTTGCAACTATTTTCATATTTTTTCTCTCCTATTTTGTTTCTATATCTTTAAAATTTTCTTTTAGTATCTCATTAGCTTTTAAAAGTTGTTCATTATTCAATTTATTTAAAAGTGAGATAATTTCGCCTTTAGTTCCTTCTACTTCAGTTTTATTAATGTTATACCCTATTAACCATAAAGGATTAACTCCTAATTCATTTGCTATTAAATAAACTTCTTCTACACTTGGTTTTTGCTTCTTACTAGAAAGATTTAGCATTAAAGTTTTTATTATCGTTGTTGATTCACTTAATTTATTACTCTCAATTTGTTTATCTTCCATAACTTCTTTTAGTCTATTTTGAAAGGTATCAATTTTTTTAATTGAATGGCTTATTGCTTTTTGATCCATCTCTTTTGCTAGTTTAAGTTTCTCTTCTTCTAATATTTTTCTTTCATTAACGATTTCGTGATAGTGTCTATCGACATATTTATAATTTTTAAAACTATCATCTTTTGGACGATATTGAAAATGAACTGGTTTACCATTAGATAGTGTAATAGTTGTATCTATGTAATACCTTTTTGTTGCTTTATTATATTTGATCCCTCTTCTCATATATTAATTAGCCTCCATTATTGTTTTTGATATTTCTTTCATGATATTTAATTGTTTTTCGTTCATCTTATCTAAATATGAATTAATGTCTTTTCTAACTCCTACTTCTTTATTCTTTGGGACGTCATAACCCATTAGCCAAAGAGGTTCAACACCTAATGTTAGGGATAATATTAAAATCTTTTCTGCGTTTGGTTCAGCATCGCCAACACAGTAACTAGATATTGTCGTTCTTGTAATGTTTGTTATCTTTGAAAGTTCCGTTTGATTAACATGTCTTTCATTCATAATCTCTTTAAGTCTATTTTGAAAACTATCAATCTTATTTAAAGTAACCATAAATTATTCACCTCCTATTTCTAATTATTAGGGAAGAGCAGTAATATCATTTCTTTTACTCTTCTTAATTCGTCTTCACTTTTACTTTCTAAAATTCTTGTAATTTCATTTAAAGTAGAATCATTTCTTGGAACATCATAGCCCATAAGCCAAAGCAAGCTTACGCCTAATGTTTCAGCAAGTTTATAAGTTTTGATGTTGTTTGGTTGGTAGATACCGCCACAATAATAAACAATTGAAGTTCGAGGAATATTTGATAATTCAGATAATCTTGTTTGATTAATCTTTTTCTCTTTCATCACTTCATTTAATCGATCACTAAATTTACTAATTTGGTTCATTTTTTTACTCCTTAATTTGTTAATTTTTTTAAAAAAGAAATTTCTTTATGATTCCATTATATGATTTCCCGTTTTCTTGTCAATAGTGTAAATAAAATTAATTCTATTTGCATTTTTGCTACTTTTTTAATAAATAAATATAATTGAACTAATTTTATCTTGAAAATTAGGTTCAAATTTGAAGATTTTTTCTTATATATGGTAAATAAATAGGAAATATAAAATCTTTTAATATACGCAAAATATAGCCTTAATTTAAGGCGATATTGAAAGCACCACTATTTAAAAAATCTAATATACTTATATGATTTATTCTTGCCAAAAAATAAATAAGTTTGGTTTCCCTAACTACATCACGAACAATTAATTATTTGCAACTTTCAACAAACCATTTAAGTCAAGATGCATTTTCTAAATTATGATCAACAAAGATTTATTGCAGTATAAATTTATCACTGCTATTAAAAAATCTGTTTGTTCTTCGTATGATTTTATTAAATTAAAAACGATTAAAACTATAGTGAAAAATCTTAATTAAATAACTGTATCAACTACTTTAATTTCTATACGTACTTCCTATTGTTGCGATGGTAGAAGTGATTAATAAGCTTTCATCGTGATAAATATATTTAAAAAAGAAAATAATTTTGGGCATCAAAATTGAGCTTGACTATCAGTTTTGGCGTGGTGTCAAAATGTCGGCGTTTCCCTTATCCTGCTTACTAAATATTACAATTTTAATATGCACCAAAATAGACTCACCGCTAGACAAAAAAATATAAATAATTACGATATGGTCGATATTATTTTAATTTCAACATCTAGCTAAAAAATGCACCAAAAGTGGTGTATATGTACCAAAAGTGGTGTATATTTTAAAAACTGTTAAATATTCATATTATATATTTATATAATATGAATATTTTTAAAATAGGAAAAATGCACCAGTTTTGATCCAATGGCGACGACAATTTGGTGTATATAAAAAACTTTAAAAAAATAAAATATTTTGCATTTTTCTACATATAGGACAAGTTTTAAATTTTGTTCGATAATGCAAATATAGCCTTTTTTAAAAGGCTTATTAAATTTCATATAAAGGAATATATAAAATAGAGCTGTTATTAGAATTAATGATGCAAAAGTTTTAGATTATATAAAACAAAATTCTGAGAACAGAAAAATTCCAATATCAAAATTTATTAATGATTGTGTTAGAAAATGCATGGATTCAGAAAATAGCGAATATGCTATTGAAGCAATAAATAAAAAGCTTGATGAAATTCTGGAACTTGATAAATTGTTAAAAATACTTACTGCAGAAATAATAAAATATCTCGCTTCAGCTTATTCAATATCAGCTATTTCATTACAGGGAAGAATAAATGAGATAAAATCAAGGAACATAGACCCATATAAATATTATGTTAATAACATTGATGAAATAATTGAAAAATTTCATTTATTAGTTAATCCAAATCCATCAAATAATGAAGACAATAATAACTAACAATCTTACATAATTTGTTAACTAATTTTTGGTTTATTTATTTTACAATTTAAATGTATAATTGTTGCATGAAAAAGAAAGATAAAAACACCCAAGAAAATAGATTAACCAAAGCTCAATTATTGTTTTACCTTTATAACATTCATCTTTCATATCTTTCTGAAATATATCATAAAGATTATTTCCTTCCTTATAGAGGGATAGTAGAAAGAACGGCAAAACGTATTGAAAGAGAACCACTTGAAGAGTTATGTAATTTTTTAAATGTTTCTACTTCAACTATTCTTGAAGGTGTTTCGCAAGATAACATTGGTCAAGTATATATTTCTAACAAAGATATCTTTATTGACTTTGATTTATATCTTTTTCTTCGCTCAACAAAAATAGTTGTTGATCAATTTAATGAAGATAAAACAAGTATTATCCATAACCTAAATTTTTCTAAAATATCAGAAAATAAATTTGATAGTCTTGGAATAGATTATTTAATTAAAAAAGCTAAAAGTTCTAAACTTATAGAATCATCAAGATTAAGACTTATTAACAATAGAATAAGACCTGAAACAAAAGATATGTTTGCTAAAGAAGTCTATCGATATATTTCTAAATATGTCACTCAAGATGAATTTAAAGAAAAAGCTAAAACTCCAAGTTATAAGAAAATTATTGATTCAATGAATATAGAAACAAGGGATTGATTGAACAATCTAACTCTAAAAATAGAGACAATCATTTAAGCCATTTAAATGGCTTTTTTGGTTTCTTGAATAAAAACATCAAACGAGGGGAATTTGTTTGTCTATGAGGTTAAAAACAAAGCAAAAAAAGGAGAATAACAATCTAACGAAACATAGAATCTTCGGTATTTGGGATAAAGTCTATTTCTAATAATGATACATCTCTAAATTTTAAAGGTGGTTCCATTCCACTCTTTCTATAATTTTTTGAATGGTAATCAAACTCAGTGCTACAAAGTGGCCAAATTGGCCGTTTTCCTCGCTTTTTAACTATAACACATAGAATCAAGGCAATTTTTATATTGAAAGATAAATAATAAGTAAAAAATAAAGCAATTTCTATTCTCAAATTTGGATAATATTTTCGCCTATTGCTTTTAACTTATCATCATGAGTAGAAATAATAAATGTTTTTTTACTTTTTTTAGATATTTCTATTATAAGATTAACAATTTCGTCCCTTGTTTTAAAGTCCAGGAAACTTGTTGGTTCATCCAAACATATTATTTCTTTATTTTCTAAAAATGTCCTTGCTAAACAAATTTTTTTTAATTCCCCATCAGATAATTTTCCTTTAGCGTTTTCAAAATTTGTTTTTAATCCATATGGGCATTTTTTTAACAAAGGTTCTAAATTACATATTTTTATAATATAAGTGATTTCTTTTTCGCTAAATTTTCTACAAAGCGTTATATTATCTTCAATTGTTCCATCAAAAAAATAATCTTTTGAAGGCATATACGAAATATTTTTTTTAAATTCTAAATAATTTATTGCATCAACGTTAACGTCATCAATATGTATGCTGCCTTCATTTGGCCGAAAAAACCTATTTAAAAGTTTTAATATTGTGGATTTTCCAGAACCATTATTTCCTCGAATTATGTTAATTTTATCTTTGAAAAAAAAGCAACAAAAATTTTCTAAAACATCTTTTTCTCCATAAGAAAAAGAAACGCAATTAAAAGATATTTTTGATTTAAAAGAAAACTTTTTGCACCCAGAAAGACGGGAAGAATCAACATTTTGCAAAGCTTCAGTAAATCTATTAAAACTTAAATTAGAAAGTATATATGCTGGATAAACATTTAATAAAGATAGAACTGACTTTGAAAAATATGTGACCATTGCAAACATAAAATATAAATTACCAAGAGTTAACTGATTTTCATTAACAAAATACAATCCAATAAATAGGATAAAAAAATTAATAAGTTGTCCCAAAAAAATACAAATGTTATTACTTAAAGATGAAACGTTTGTTTCTTTTAATGCATTCTTGGCAAATCTATCATATGAGTTGTCAATGTCAAGCAAAAATTTTTGTTCAATACAATATGAGCGTGCCAATTCATTATTTAAAAATCCATCAACAGCAACTTTTGCATAATTTTGTTCAGATAACAACCTTCTTTTAGAAACCTTTCTTAAAGGTCTTTTAAAAAATACTAATACTATCGAGTGAACTAATGTGACAACTATTAAAATTAAAGCTAACTCATAAGAAAAAATAACATTGTTATGCAAGATACTATAATTAGTAAAATATCCATAGGGACAGAAAGACAAAGATATCAATCAGGCAAAGTAGTTCCATATTTAAAAAATGGCATGGCATTCAAATACATCTATTATTATAATGAACCAGCAAAAATTCTTGATTACTATCTCAAGCATAATAAACTTGACACAAATGACTTCTTATTTGATATTTCAAGAACAGAAATAAGAAGAAGATTAACAAAAGCCATGAAGAAAACTGGAGTCGCTTATAACACACTTCATGGATTTGGAAGAAAATCTATCAATACTGAACTTTATAAACGTGGTGCTGACTCTAAAACTAGACCCACTCTTTTAGGTCAAGAAAACGAAAATATTAATGAAGTACATTATGTTGCAAACTCGGAAGCTCGAGAAAAAGCAAAAGAATATCTAAAACAAATTGAGTGAAAATTTAATTAACCAAATCATTAAAATGTCAATTGTAACAAATTAATACAATTGACATTTTTTTAAACTCTTTTCTTGTAGCAAACCAATTTGCGTGCCACAAGAAAGTTTTATGATTTATTATCCTTTAATTCTATTTCTAGTATAACCTATTCCATCTCTATTATTTAATAAAATCAATAATTTGACTTATTGCCCAATTTAGATATGTTGTTTCTGAATAAATTATTCGACAATCGCCTATCATCCCAAGCGATAAATCAATTTGATTATCCTTATTATCTTTTATATATAAAACTTCAGGCTTTATATTAACTACATAATAGATATTACCATCTTGTGTGGTTGTAGAATCACTTGATATATAATTAACTTTCCCTTTAATGGTTCCATAGTCATATTGAGAAACACCAGATATGGCAATATCAACATTCATGTCATTTTTCAATTTGCTTCTTTCGGTAGCACTCACACTAGCTTGCAAAATTATATCTTCTTTATTACCACTAGTAATCGTTCCTAATAATGTTGTCGATGAAAGTGATGTCCCTATTGTTATTCCATTAGTCAAATGAATATATCCACTAATTGGAGCAAGAATACTATATTGATCAATACTATTTTCATACATTTCTCTTTGACTATCATAATATATAACTTGGCTATAACATTCATCAATTGATGAATAATAATTGCGTTGAGAAATAAAAGATTCTTTATATTTAATCAAACCTTCATAATCATAATTATTTTCTATTGCTAGATATCTAAAATATTCCACTTCTGAATAAAAATTTAATTCTTCAACATTATTTTTATCAAATGGATTCTCTGCTGTATAGAAAAAATAATCATCAATAAAATTAAGTAATCTTTTATAATTGTTAATCTTTCTCTCGTATAATTCTTTCATTGCAGTAACTTGAGAAATTTGTGCTTCAACTTGACTTGTTGATAACTTAATTAAGTTATCTCCTTCATTTACGTAAGCACCATCTTCAACATTAATTGTTGTAATTGTTCCAGAAACACTATTCATAACATTAGTTTTATTTATTTCAGTAACAACACCTGTAACATGTAAAACTGATGATTTTATCGAAACAAACGACCATACAAAAAATACGCACATTAAAATCAAGGTTAGGATTATTAAAATATATCCAAACATCGGCACTTTCTTTTTGTATAGCAAAGAAGAATCTCTTACTGAACTGAATTGATAAATCTTATTTCTCATAAATAGGCGCGAAGACATCCAATGTTATTATGCCTTCCTTCTCCTCTAAAAAAACATTATATAATTCATTGGCTAGTCTAATATCATTCTCATATGCTACAACCTCTATTTTACTTTTAGCAACTAGCACATGCTCTTTATCACCTGAATAATGAGCATATAAGCATTTACCAGTTACAAATTCATCTTTAAACGAATATGGATATTCTAATTCTTGATGAATAGTGTTTTCTATTTGCCCAATTAGCCAAACTTCATTCTTTAAAGCACCATCTTCTATTAAGCTTTTATTTTTAGTAATTAAAGGACCTTTAGTTTTTAATCCTAAAGACTTTATATACGATTCAAACATTTGGATGCTTTTTTGCAAATTTAATGTTTCTTTTTCATCAAGTATTTTAAAAATCGCCTTATGTAACTTTAATTTTTTACCTAATTGTATTTCTATATTTTTCATATTTAATACTCCAAACAATCGTCATTATTCATTTTGTCATCTAAAGTCTCCTCATCTTCATTTTTAATTATTATGCCCTGTTGTAAATCCCATAGTTGTTTATATTTGCCATTATGTTCTAGTAACTCTTTATGAGTCCCTTGTTCTACTATTTCACCTTTATCAAGGACATAAATTTTATCGCAATTAATTATTGTAGATAATCTATGAGCAATAATTAAAATTGATTTGTTTGTTAGTCTTTGATAAATCATTTTTAAAATTTCTTTTTCCGTGTGATAATCTAAAGATGATGTTGCTTCATCAAAGATTATCAAATTAGGATCCTTTATTATTGCTCTAGCTATAGCTAGCCTTTGCTTTTCCCCGCCAGAAAGACCGCCGCCACTAGAATCTATAAATGAATTCTTTCCAAAAGGAAGTCTGTTAATAAATTCGTTGCAGTCCGCTAAATCTAATGCAGCGGAAATATCGTTATCAGTTGCATCTTCTTTAGCAACTCTCAAATTATCAATTATTGTCCCAGAAAATAACTCAATATCTTGTGGAACATATCCAATTTGTTTTCTTAATGCAAAAGCGTTTAAATCATTAATTTCATTACCATCAAACAGAATTCGCCCTTCTTGTGATAAATAAAATTTAAGAAGTAATTTTGATAAAGTTGTTTTACCGCTTCCTGATTCACCTACTAAAGCAATCTTTTGTCCTTGTTTAATAGTAAGAGAGACTCTTGATAAAGAATTTATTCTTCTTCCATAATGAAAAGAGATATTTTCTAAAACCACATTACCATTAATTTTGAAATCAGTTCTATTTTCTTTTTCGTTGTCTTCCTCTTCTTTAATATCAAATAGTTCACCTAATCTTTTTAAAGATATATCTGCTTCTTGAATTTGAAGTTGCAAATTTACCATCCTTCCAATTGGATCTATAAAATAATTGGCAATAGTAAAGAACTGTAAAACACTACCTATTGTCATATCATCTTTTATCGCAAAATAAACTCCTAATGCCATTAAAATCAAATTTCCAATACTAGATATAAAAGTTGATAAACTACTTTGAACATTTGAATGAAAACCAGACTTAAATGATGTTTTTAAAACTGAGGTATATTGTGAATCAATCTTATCAAGCACTCTTTCTTCATCAGCATTTGCTTTTATTGTTGATATTCCTTTTAATGAATCAATAATCGTTGAATTAAGAAGGGCTCCTTTTTCCATACTCTCTTTATTTAATTTCTTATAGATGCCTTTGTATGCAAAAACTAATAAAAGTGAAAAAATTGTTATAACTAATAAAACTAAAAACAATTTCCAAGACATTATTATTAAAATGATTGTTGTAGCTAAAGTTAGGAAAATATCAATGAATAATGATAATGCTGTTTTTGTTAAAATATCTTTAACAGTAATTGCATCTTGAAATCTAGTTGTTACATCGCCTATTTTTCTAGATGCAAAGAAATCTTGAGGAAGTTTAAAAATATGATTAAAATAGCCAATCATTAAAGGCAAATCAATCTTTTGAGACAAATACAAAACTAAATGTCCTCTTGTAAATTCCATTAAAACTTTAAAAAACAAAACAAGTCCAAAACCGATTGAAATATAAATTAATTCCTTTTCTAACTTATATGGAAGAATTTCATCCATTAAAGTTTTATTGAATAAAGAATATAAAAGTCCAAGAAAAGTAATTAAAAAAGAAGCAATAATAGAAAAAACAAATATTTTTTTATGAGGAATTAATAAAGAGAAAAATTGTTTAAATACATTTTTCTTTTCAGAAACATTCTCATAAAACTCTTGTTTTGGATAAAGAAGCAAAATCAGCCCATCAAAAGAATCAAAAAATTCATTAATTGATATTTTTCTTTTACCTTCATTTGGATTCAAGATAACAACATTCTTTTTATGCACCTTTATTAACACAATAAAATGCGAAGCTCCCTCTTCTGTTCTCCAATGGCATATTGCTGGCAAAGTAAATGTATCATGTATTGCATCTTTTGTGATTCTTACTTTTCTACAATCAAAACCTAAATCTTCAGCACCATGATAAAGCCCATTTATTGGAGTGCCTTGTATATCTGTTCCTAAAATATCTCTAAGTTTTATAATAGAAAAATCCTTGCCATAGTATTTACATACCATGGCAAGGCAAGCACATCCACAATCGCTAGAATCTAATTGCTTAACAAAAAAATACATAAATTTTTATTCTTATTTTTGCTACTAATCACCTTTATTTTGCTCTTCCTTAATGCTTTTTTTAATGTAACAATAAAAGGAAATGAAGAAAGAGATACCAAAACAATATAAGCCTATAAAACTAAGTATTTTTGACACTAAATTTAAATCGCCAAAACATAACAAAGCCGACACAGTGCAACTAGAAAATGCTAATAGAATTAGATAAATTAAGTAAAATTTAGCACCAATTTTTTTCTTTTTCATATTAAAAATATTAAGCTTTTTCTAAGACAGCTATTCCAGCGCCTATTGTTGCAATTCCTCCCACGATTCCTACCACTCCCATACAAACGCCAAGAGCATTACCAGTACCTGCTGCTACTACGCAAGCTCCAATACCGGCAATAACACCACAAACTCCACCAACAACCGTTAAAAAACCATTCCAGTCCCATCCCCAAGAAGCACTTAAAAACTCTACTTCATCATCTTTCACTTCTACATAAGTAGATGGCATACATAAACATTTTGTCATAAAAAATTAATCTCCATATTTATATTTTTAATTTACCACCTCCAATTGAATTATCAAGAAAATTCGCATATTTACGATATTTTTTTATTTTTGTTTGCTCCATTTTTTTATATCGCTTCCGATTTTTATTAGTTTCCTAAACTTTAAATAATTTTCTTTCTAAATACCTAATAAATATGGTACTTCGTATTAATATCTAAAATTTTATCTTCATAAGCTTTTATGATTCCTTTTGTACGTTAGTTAAAGAATATAAAACTTCATCATTTTATTATAAATTTGTTACCTCATTTTTGGTATGTGCACTAGATCTAGAACTTTTAATTCTTTATATAGCTTTTTGAACGATTTAGTCGATGCAAAAAAATCCGAGAAACCGAAACGGATTTCCGATAATTTATGAACTTTAATTATAGGGGCATTTAATTTTTTTCGGGGTTATGTAAATTTTTAAATTCTTATTTTTTTGTTGTGTCCTGAAAAAGTTGGACTTTAGTTACTCAATTGTAAACTCATATAGGATTGTTGTCTATAGACTAATGGACTCAATCCTTTTCTTTTTAAATTGATTCTTTTGTTGTTGTAATAGTATATGTATTTTTTGATAGCTTTGATTAATTCATCAATTGTTTTAAATTCTTTTTCATGACCATAAAACATTTCATTTTTCATAATGCCGAAGAAGTTTTCCATTATTGAATTGTCCATGCAATTCCCTTTTCTTGAAAAAGATTGTTGAATGCCTCTTTTTTTCAATTCAGAGATATAAAATGGATTTTGATATTGCCAGCCTTGATCCGAGTGAAATATTAAGCCTTCTAAATTATTCTCTTTTGAAAAAGCTCTTTTTAGCATTCTTTTGGTTTGGTCAAGATTTGGGTGACGTGAAACATCAAAAGCAACAATCGATGAATCAAATAAATCAAGAACTGGCGAAAGGTAAACCTTACCTGCAGCAATTTTAAATTCTGAAACATCGGTAGTCCATATTTTATTTGGTGCCGTTGTTTTAAAGTTTCTCACATAAATTGTTTTATTTGTTTTTTCTTCAATGGTTTTTATTAATAAGAGATTTGTTTTAGTTAGTCCGTTATCGCCCTTGTATGAATGGTATTTTTTATTTCTTCCCTGAATTCCAAGCAATCCATTTTGCTTTAGAACTTTTCTGATACGATCTCTTCCAACATTAAGATTCTCATAAACATCCGCAGGAATCGAAAGAATTATTCTTCTAGAGCCATATCTGCTTTTATTTTCTAAATAAATTGGTTTAACAATTTTTAAAATTTTTTTATCTGTTTCAGTTCTTCTATTTAAAGCACTTATATGCTTTGATTCATGATAATAGAAATATGTTGATTTAGATAAATTTGCTATTTTTAAAATGGCCTTGAGTTTATATTTTTGCCTTAGTTCATCAACAACTTTTATTTTTTCTTCTGTTGTTGGGCCTTTCTCTTTTGAACTAAGGCAGCCAGTTTTTTTAAATATTCATTTTCTATTGTGAGTAGCTGTACTTGATTTTTTAATGATTCATTCTCAATAATTTCATTCTTGGTTTCGGGTTTTCTGATCTTAATTTTGTCCATATATTTATTATGCTTGCCCCTTTGCAAAATTAATTTTATTCCAGCACTTCCATCTTGTAAATAAACTCTAAAATAGTTTCTTATTGTAGTTTTATTTCTGCCAAGTGAAATAGAAACAGATTTGAGAGATTCTCCATTAATTATTCTTTTACAAGCATTGATTATTTTAGTATAAGAAAGTTTCGGTTTATTTTCATCAAAAACCTTGTCTCCGAATTTTTTATACATCTTTTCCCATATCCTAACTTCATGATAGAAATTATCTTTTTTCCATCCATTAGGCACCTCAATAGGAATGCTTTGTTGATACTTTTTAACACACTCAACTTTAAATTCTTTAGTAAATCTTCCTTTCACAAGTTGGTCCTCCATATCTGGTCCAACTGTTCCAGTTCACTTCAGAAAATCAAATGTCCGTTAACTCTTTAGAAAAATCATGATACTTATCATCACCACTTCTATTGAAACAATGTTTGCAATTAAAATTACATCTACTAGTCAAATCCCATGACACTGTCATAGGACCCGATGGATTCAAATTAAATATTTTCACCCCCATATCCCTTTCATTTTCATTTTAATTTTCCATTTTTTTCTTTTACATTAAAAAATATAAGTAAAACAATTATTGCTAAAATTAAAATCGCACCTTGTGAAGAGCAAACAATCAAAGTAACAGGGACAAAATATGAACTTAATAGACATGCATAAATAGGATAAATAACAAGAGCCTCAATTACACCGATAAATGCAAATACAATGCCAACAAAATGATTTACATAAAGCCAAGTTTCTTCAGATGAATAAGCACATCTAATTCTAACACCAACGTGTTTGTTTCTTTTTTTCTTAAGAAAAACAAGATAAAATCCAACAAATAATTCAACAACAATGATAAATGATGAAATTAACCAGGGTATAAAAAACATTTTCCTAATATTAACTCAATAATTTACTAATTGAGCATAATTCCTCCTTTTTATAATTTATCATAAAAAAATATTTCTTGAAATTTAGATTTAGATTGTATTAATAATATTTTTAAAAAATGACGTTGGTATCGTTATTTTTTTTACACTGTCAAGATATGATAGTATGTAAAAATAATAATTCTGTTAATTTTTTATCTAACTTCCCTTTTTTATTAATTATGGGAAGTTAGTTTTAGAGACCATAGGAGATGCTTGCAACCACAATTATTCAAAATATTAAATTCAAAGAGAATCATAAAAGAATTATAATATTTAAAAAGGTTTGAATATGGAAAAAGAAAACTACACAAAAGCAAGATTACTATTATTCTTATATGGTGTATCTATTCCTTTTATTGCTGAAACATACAGCCAAAAAGAACAATCTCGTAAATATAATTCATTCTTTGATGGAGACTATAAAAGAATTGACCTAGATATATTAAATAAAATATGTCTTTTTCTAAATGTATCCACTGGCACAGTTTTAGATGGTCTAGCAAAGAAAGATTCTGCAAAAGTCTATTTAAAAGACATTAATCTTTGGGTAGATTTTGATTTATATATCTTACTTCGTTCAAATGGATTTATTGTTGATTCATATAATAAAGATAATAAATGCATAGACCATTTAGTTTTAAGTAATGAAGAAAGTAAGAAATTATATGAACGAGGTGGAATTAAAACTTTAAAAAGATATTCATTACTAGTTAATAGAAAACTTACTAATCCAAAAGATATCGTAATTCTAAATCTTGATACTTATTGCCACACTAAAGAAAAATACTTTAATTTAATAAAGCCTTATCTTTCAAATTTCTTAACTGAAGAAGAAATTAAAATGAAAACTATTGGTCTTGAAAAATATAAGAAGTTAGAAAAGAAAACTAAATAAAACTATTTAGCTTTTTCATAAGCATCAACAAGAACTCTTTCTAATCTTAACTTTAAACTTTTTAAAATGAATTCTTTATATGTTGTTGATAATATCTCGATACCATCACTAGTTTCAGGAATATCATTGATAAATTCTTCTATTTCTTTAAAGTGATTAATGATATTAGGAACATTTCTAATTAATGCATCCCTTAAGCCTAAATCTAAAATTTCTTTATTATAGAAAGCATTTTTAAAATTTAGTTGATGACCATTAAGTTCAAATGCAGAAGATAATCCATCCACTACTCTTTCTATAAACATATTTTCATCTTTAAGCCTTTCTAAAAGTTGACTATTAGATAACTTGTTATTAAAACTATTTCCACAATCATAAATTGGTGCTAATTCAACTGAATCATCTTTTATTGGATCAAACATAAATCCCCAGTTAGTATTATTTCTGTCATTGTTGTTTAATAAATAATCCACTACAAACATATCAAAGAATCGATCTATAGCTTCTTTTTTATTTTTAATTAAAGAAGAAACATTGATGATATCAATAATTTGTTTAATGTCTAATGTATTGCCATCAATAAAATTTATTTTTTCAATTTGTTTAGATCTTAATCTATTTGCAACACTTTTAAATTCATGAAATTTATTCTCTAAATCAAAGTTTTAACATAAGACCACTAACATATCTTCATCATAACCAAGTTGTGTTTCATGAACAGGATATCCTAATATTCTATAAATATGAGAACCGATAAATTCAGATAATGAAGAAGTCGAATATTTAATTTCAATGTTTTTCATCTTACTTATATTTTTAGAATATTTAACGACATATTCTTCATTATTAAAGATAACGCCAATTTTTGCACCAGCGTTACCACTAAATGTTCTTCTTGTTTCTTAAAGTTTGTTAATGTTAATTAATTTATTCATTTCTCTTCTTTATTTAAAACTTTATTACATTCTTCTTCAATATTTAATACTGATATTTTTGCTTCTTTTATTGCTTCTTTAACATCAATATAATTGAGGCGACCATACATTGGATAATCAAGGGAAGTCATGAATTTCCCTAATTCTTCTTTAACATAATCAGTTAATGGAAGTTTCTTTTTTGAATAATAAATTGCTTCAAGATTTTCTAAACAATCTAGTTTTTTATCAAATTTAATTTTGTTAATTACACAAAAATATTCAATTGCTAATTTAAGAGCTCTACTAGCTAATGTAAAAGCCTCATACTCATGATCTGCTTTTAATAAAATTTCAGAAGCATCAATTGATTCTTTTGCTGCTTTTAAATAATTCGAAGCATAATTTATAATGTTCATTTCTCTTTCTTTATTTTTATGTTCTTTTTTCAGTATCATTGTCTAGTTCTCCTTATTTCTTTTAATTAACTTTAAATATGCACTTTCAATAATCTTTTTAAATCTTCCTTCAATAAAAACCTTATAAAACTTTGCTCTAATAGGTTCAATTACTCCACTACTTTCTAAATCATCAATAACTTCATACATTGAAGGTAATGCTTCCTTAATTCTAGGATACATTCTTAAAATAGCCTTATTCAAATTTTCATTCTTTAAAGAATTAAAGTATGTTCCAGGTCTAATCTTATCAGTGCTACTATCAGTTTCTAAAATCTTTGAACCAAAGAAATCATAAAGTCTATCGTTTAATTCATTTTCATGATTTAAGACATACTCTAATCTTTCAGTTGTAGCTTGAGAAATAAATGATGCACCACAATCATAAACTGGCGACATCTTAAATAAGTTTCTTACATTTGGAAGGTCACTTACTGGCGCAAGGAAGGAAGTATTTCCATTATGCCTATCACAATTTGAGATTAAAGTATCAACAACAAATCTATCATAAAATTCATTAATAAATTCATCTGCCTTATCCTTAAAATACTTTGACTCTCTAAACATTCTTTCAATTTCTTCTAAACTTGCATCACCATCAGCTCTATTGATTAATGGATTTTCATCTACTCCATTTCTCTTAAAATCGTGCTTATATTCAGCAAGTGAACAAATTCTTACTAATGTTGCTCCATTTTCATCTACATACTTATCATCGGTTGTAAAATCCTTACAAGCAACACAAATTCTTCTTACTCCATCAACACAAGTAAAATATCCTAAATAAGTTTCGTGTGTTTCAATTCCGCACAAAGCAAAAATATGCGAACCTAAATATTCACTAACGCAGTTATAATAAAAGTCAGCTGAAAAATCTCTTCTAAACTTTGGTAAATTTACCTTCTTTGGTCTAGGTTCCTTAACAACATAAAGATACTTTCCATCACCTAGACAAGTCTTTGGTTCAGATCCATTATATGGAACTCTCCCTAAATGGAGTGTATCAAAATCATAAATCTTCATTCTTTAATATCTCCTTTTATTCATCGCCTTGAACCATATCTACAAGATCCTTATATTTAAATAACCAAGAATCAGATTCAGACATTATTTTAATTAGTTTATCTACATCTCTTTGATATTTGTAATCAGCATTTCTAGATTTAATTGCTTTTTCTCTTATAAGCTTACTGCTATTTGCATAATAAGCTTTTGATGCTTTTTCGGTTAATTTTCCGTTCACTTTTTCATAATAATTTAATACTAATGGTTTATATCCATCTTTTTTAATTTTTACTAGCACGCCTTACCCCCATACTTCAATTTTCTTTTTCGTTTTATTTAGTTTCAGTTCATTATATCACGTTTGCCATAGTTATGTTATATTTTATTTTGTTATAATATGCAAATAGAACAAACTTTATTTACACTTTTCAAGTTAATTTAAAGTGTTATAATAAAATTGTTGTAAGGGAAAACTAAAATGATGCGAAAAGGTATTAAGTACAATAAAGATACTAAAAGATATTATATTAATACAAACATATCTTTATCTAATGGAAAGGTTTTACATTTCCAATATAGGCCTCAAGGCATAGAATTTAGGAATTATAGATATATCGAAAGACATTATCACTCTATTATTGAAGAAAGAAGAACATTAGAAGAAGAAAAAATAAAAGCAGAAGCAAAAAAACTTGAACATACAAAAATTAAACCAGTCGTTTCTACAATTAATACCGTAACTTCTTTATTTGAAAAATTTTTAGATTTTAGATCTGGTGAAATGAAACCTGCAACTATTAAAAATTATGGATATATTTTTAAAAATAATATCCTACCTATATCTGGTGATAATTTAGAGGATTTTTATTCTGATGACTGTGTAATAAATATTAGAACAGCAATTATGAAAAAAGATGTTGCTAATGGTCATAAAAGAAGGGTAATTTTTGTTTTAAAAGAATTAATTGATTATTCTCGCAAAATTAAACTAATCGACAGCAATAAAAAAGATGACCTACTTACATTATTAACAATTAGATTTGGCGTAGAAAATAAAAAAGAATCAAAAAATAAATATACTTCATTAGAAGATGCAATAAAAGTTTTTGAAGCAACAGAAAATCCATTCTATAGAGATGTTTTCATATTGCTTTATTTTTCTTCCTTGAGAATTGGAGAATTTTTAGGAATAAAAGTTAGCGATATAGAATTCATCAGCGAAAAAGACAAAAAAGAATATGCACAAATTAAAATACAAAGGCAAATGAGCAAAGATAGTAAACTTGTGCCATGGTTAAAAAATGGAATGTCTTTTAAATATATTTATTATTTTGATGATACAGTAACAACACTTAAAGAATTTATTAAAACCAATAAATTAAAAGAAGATGATATGTTAATAAAAAGTACAAGAACAAGTATTGCTAGATATCTTGATATATCATTTAAAAAAGCAGGTGTTGAGCATAACTCTCTTCATGGTTTTGGAAGGAAATCCATTAATACCGAATTATATAAAAGTGGTGCTGATTCAAAAACAAGATCCGCTCTTTTAGGTCAAGAAAGTCAAAAAGTAAATGATGTCAATTATGTGGCAAATTCAGAAGCTCGAGAAAAAGCGAAAGAATATTTACAAGATGTAGTAAGCAGAATCAAAGAGCAAAAGGATGACATAAAAAAATAGCTACCAACGTGAAATCACGTTGTACTGACAAAACCCTATAAGGGCG
>CAZSMV010000017.1:0-24458 GCA_964608215.1 uncultured Staphylococcaceae bacterium | reverse complement strand
ACAATTCCGTAGATTATTCACTATTGCTAGTAAATCAGGCGAAATTACTGGTCTTGAATTTATGAGAATTCTTGAATCAAGATTAGATAATTTAGTTTTTAGAGCTAACCTTGCTCCAACTAGAAAAGCCGCAAGACAACTTGTTAATCACGGGCATATTTGTCTTAATGGTAAAAAAGTTGATATCCCAAGTGTCATTTGCAAAGTAGGCGATGTTATCAGTGTTAAAGAAAGCAGTCAAGATTTAAAAGTTATTAAAGATTCACTTGCTAAAAATGAAACAACTGTTAAATATGTCGAATTAGACGCTGAAAAGAAAACTTGTAAATTTGTTAGATTACCAGAGAGAAATGAATTACCACAAGATATTCAAGAATCTCAAATCGTTGAATACTACAACAGATTATTATAGTTTAAGCAATTTAGAGAACCACAAGGTTCTCTTTTTTAATATACGTTTCGACCTCTTTTTATAAAAACCATATATGAACCTTATATTTCTAAATAAAAAAATAAAAAATTCAAATGTGAATCAAGGTCGAAACGTATATGAAATTTGTAATAAAAAATCGGGAAATTCCCGATTTTTTAAAACTTTAATAAATAATAATTTTTCTTGCCTCTTCTTAAAATTAAATATTTATTGAAAAGACCATCTTTACTTTGGAAAACCTTATTTTCATCTTTTTCTTGTTCCCCATTTATTAAGATTGCTCCATTTTTAATAAATTCACGAGCTTCTCTCTTTGAAGAAGCGGCACCTGCTTCAATAACTAAATCAACAAGAGAAATATTGCCTTTTAATTCATGAATCATGCCTTTTGGAAATAATTCTTCTATTTGCTCTTCTTTCAAATCTTTAAAATCATTCTTAAATAAACATTCGCTCATTTTTATAGCCTCATTTGCAGCTTCTTCGCCATGAATAATTTTTACAACTTCATATGCCAAACGTTTTTGAGCAATTCTTTGACCTAAATTTGCTAAATGTTCTTTTTCGATTTCCGTAGTTTCTTCTTTAGTCAAAAATGTAAAGATTTTTATATACTTAACACTATCTTCATCACTTTGATTAATGAAAAATTGATACATTTTATAAGGTGAAGTTAATTTTGGATCTAAAAATAATGCTCCATCTTCAGATTTTCCAAATTTTTTACCATCACTACGAGTGATTAAGTTCGCAGTCATAACTTCACATTTAGCATCTGGTTGAACTTTTCTAATTAATTCAAGACCAGCAGTTAAATTACCCCATTGATCACTACCACCAATTTGAATATTACATTTTTCTAATTCATGCAATTTTAAGAAATCAATTGATTGAAGCGTCATATATGAAAATTCAGCTAAACTAATCCCTGCTTCAAGTCTATTTTTAACAATATCTTTATTAATCATATAAGAAACATTGAAGTATTTTGCATAATCTCTTAAATAATCCAATAATGAAATTTTAGAGAGCCAATCATAATTATTTAACAACACACCTTTTGATGGATCTTCAAAATGTAAAAACTTTGAAAGTTGATCATGGATTGCATCTGTATTTTGTTTTGCAGTATTTTTATCAAGCAAATTTCGTTCCTTACTTTTTCCGCTAGGATCACCAATCATCCCAGTTCCACCACCAACAAGAGCAATAATTCTATGCCCTGCTTGTTGAAGTCTCATCAAAATAGAAATCATAACAAAATTACCAAGATGTAAACTTTTTGCACTTGGATCAAAACCACAATAAATGGTTTGAGGAGTACTCAAAAGTTCTTTCATTTTCTCTTGGTCGCTATAGTCTTTAATAAGCCCACGCCAATTTAAATCATCAATAATATTTGCCATAAATTTAACCTATTTTTTCTTTCTAATCTCTATACCTAATGTAAGATAATCTACCATCGCCATCTTTTTGTACTATTGAAACAATATCTTTTTTATTTATTGTAATTTCTTTGCCATTTTTATCTTTACAATTTAGTTCATCCTCGCTTGCTTTCCCTACAAATGTAACTAAATTTTCATGACTATTATCAATTTGTAATAAATCTCCAACATGTAATCCATAACTAACAATTGATTTTGTTGGAATACCTAAATTTTTATAGCCTTGAAGACTACGTAATTCAATTAAGAATAATGCCATAATTGGAATTCCACCAGATTCTTTTACAAGATCAACCATAGCTTTAGCGCTTCCACCAGTTGCAATTAAATCATCAAGAATAATTACACGATCTCCAGGATTAATTGCGCCTTTTGGGATTTCAATGCTATTTTCTCCATATTCAAGTTTGTATGTAACTTTATAGCCAACAAGTGGTAATTTACCAGGTTTTCTAGCTAAAACTAAACCTTTATTATTTTGTGCAGCAAGAGGTGCACCAAATATAAACCCCCTACTTTCAGCACAAATAATTTTGTCATATTTATCATATGATGGTAACTCTTTATTTAAATCCATTATAACTTGGTGAAATGCATCGCCATTTGCACATAGCGGAGTTATATCTCTAAAATTAATTCCTTTAATTGGAAAGTCATAAATAGAACGAATAAAAGTGTCATAAATATCCATAAATTATTTCTCCTTTTAAGCAACCTTATTTATTATACAAATTTATATAAAACTAACAATTAAAAACGGGTAGAATCTTTCTTAATATATGTAGATTCAAATTTATATTGTTTTTCAACTAAATTATCATTAATCAAATCAATTAACATATACATTGCTCTTCTTCCAACTTCTTGATTATCAATATACATATTACTAATTTGTGGTCTTAAAATATTACTATATTTTGTACCAATAATAGATAAAACTTCTATATCTTCAGGCACTCTTAATCCACTATCCGTTGCAGCATTTAATACGGCTGCAGCAATAGAATCTCTATAAGCAATTACATATTCTTTATGAAAAGTTTTAAACCTTTCAATAAAGTCACGATAAGTTCTTGTATAACTGTCATCACAATTCATGATGTCATATTCTCTATCTGCTTCAACATGAGTTTTAATAAAAGCATTTTCTACACGAGCTAATAATCTACCTGCATTATGAACATGTAAGAAAGTCATCTTTTTATCGCCTCTATTAAAATAATCTTGAATAATAGATTTAATTAAATGCTCATAGCCAAAACTAATCGATCCAATTTTACTCGCTGTAAAATTATTATTAATTGCGATAACTGGGACAGAATAAGAATTAAATATTACTAAATCATCAGGCCCAAGTTCATCATCAAAAACAATAACACCATCAACATGAGACTTAATAACTTTTTCAAGGCAAGATAAAGCATCTTCTCTTGAATGGGAAGTAGTATAAAGAGATACGCTAAATCCTTTATCTCTACAAACTTCGCAAACACCATTTAGAAGATTTGAAATATAAACATAATTAGCACTTGGAATTATGACACCAATATTAGTTGTTTTATTTGTTGCTAAAGCTTGGGCTAAACCACTTGGTTTATAACCAAGTCTTTTTATAACGGCCAAAACTTTCTTTTTTGTATCATCTTTAACTGAGTCACTGTTATTAATAACTCTAGAAACAGTTGCAAGTGAAACTCCACTAGCCTTCGCTACTTCATAAATTGTTACTCTTTCTTTAAGGTTATCCATAAAAGTGTCCCCTTTCTTTAGTATTATAACATTTCAATGAAAATTAATGTAAAAAATGATGAAAAAATTTTCATTTTTTCATTTTTAGTTCATTTAAAAAAACTTTTTTGTTTTTAAAAACAAAAAAGCATCCATCTAATCGCTTAAAAACTATTTTTTAAAGTTAAAAATATTAGTGAACTTCTTTGAAAAAATCCGAACCAATTATAAAATTTTCATCAAGCTCTAGTAAACCATGCTTGCCTTCATATCCAGGAAGAGCAAGTTCTCTACCACTACAAAGCATTCCATTAGATTGAATACCAAGTAACTTAGAAGGAATGATCTGCTGACCATTTGGCATAAAAGTATAAGGAAGTGCACAAACGCACTTTAATCCAACCCGTGCATTATATGCGCCACAAACAATATCTAATAATTCATTATTCCCGACATCAACTTTTAAAACATGAAGGTGCTCAGATTCAGGATGTTCTTCGCATTCAACAATATTTGCAACTCTAAAGCCTGACTCGTTTTGTTTTTCTAAAGCTTCAAATTCAAATCCTGCATTAATTAATGTATTGTTAATTACATTTAATACTTTTTCATTAATTACGGGAATAAATCCATCAACCTTTAACTTTATAATATCGCTAAATTTTAAAATATTTATTCCAACAAGTTTATCATCTTTATATAGCGCAACAACATCTCCATTTTGTCTTATCTTATCAGGATGTGCGTTACTATCAAAGACAATAATTAAATCATCTCCAATAGTTTTGTAATTATAATAAATAGCGTATTTCATTTTCTTTTTCCCTTACTTTAGTTTCTTTTGTGTTTTCAACAATTGCTCTATAGATTTTATTGCCTTTGGATTTAAATTTATGCTCATATTCCGTTTCAGCATCAAAATCTTCTAAAGTATTATACTCTAAATTTACATCATTTATTTTCCAATTATTTTCTTTATATTGCTCTAAAGAATAATTAAATAAATCTAAGTTGTCAGTTTTTTGATAAATTTTCCCGCCTATTTTCAAAACAAATGCATAATTGAGCAAGAATCTTTCGCTTGTTAATCTACGATTTCTATGTTTTCTTTTTGGCCATGGATCACTAAAATTTAAAAATAATCCTTCAATAGAATTTTTATTTATTTGATTAGCAAATAAATAAAAATCACCAGCAACTAACTTAACATTTGTCAGTTTTGATTCATCTATTTTTTTAAGACAAATCCCCGCAATTGTTTTATTTAATTCAATTACAATAAAATTTAAATTTGGAAATTTTTCTGCAATTGCAAGAATAAATTCACCTTTGCCAGGACCAATTTCAATGTATGTTTTTTTCTCACAAATAAATGAGGATAATCTTTCTTTATCCTCATCTAATAAACTAAATTGATTTTCTTTAGAACTTTCTAAATAATCAACTGCCCATCTTTTAAATTTAACTCTCATTATTTTAATTTGCCTAATTCAATAATTGCGTGTGCATATAATGGCATACTTAAATAAAAATCTTCCATATCGATTTTTTCATTTGCCCCATGTATTCTATCTTCTTTACCTGGAAAATGACTGCCAAAAGCAACAATATTTTTGGCTTCTTTAGCGTATGTTCCACCACCAATTGCCATTGGCTTATTTTTTGTATCACCAGTTTCATCAACATAAACTTTCGCAAGAGCAAGTATAAATGGAGTTTTTTCTGGGTCAAAATATACAACTGGTTGTGCTTTTTTCTTTAATATTTTTAAATCAGTTAATTTTTCAATCTCGCCAATTGCCTTATCGCTATCAACATTTTCCGGATATCTAAAATTTACAACAAATTCAAAATTACCATCTTTATAATTAATTATACCTACATTATAGGTTGTTGATCCTAAAAATTTAGTTTCATAAAATTGATTTAAATTTCTTCCATTTGAATCAGAATATAATGAATTTAACCGATTCAATAATGATAAATCATAAACTTCACCAAGAGTTTTTAACATAATTATGCCGGAATTAACACCAAGTTCAGGAGTTGAACCATGCGCAGCAACACCTATAAATTCTACAGTTAATTTATCATCTTCTTTTTTTAAAATTTTACATTTAATATCCTTATGATTTTCTAAGTATTTTTCAAGTTTTTCACCATTTAAAGTTGTCACAATTGCGCTATCGATAACAGCATTTGACACAACCCCAGCCTTAATAGAGACAATAGGTCCTAAGTCTACTTTACCTTCATATTTATAATCTCTTATTCCTTTTTCTCCATAAATTAAAGGAAAATCTCCATCAGGAGTAAAACCATAATTTACATCTGGTTTTTTAAGAATATTGAAATAATAATCTAAACAAGAAGAACCTCTTTCTTCATCGCCTCCAAAGACAAGTTTAACTTTAAAGTTTTTAATTAAACCTGCATCTTTTAAGGCTTTTAAAGCATAATACGCTGCAATTCCTGGACCTTTATCATCACTAGTCCCTCTACCATACATGACATTTTCATGAATTTCTCCGCCAAATGCAGGATATTTCCATTCGCCACTAACTGGAACAACATCAAGGTGAGCAAAAATACCAACAACATGTTCACCTTCTCCATATGAAATTTCTAAACATCTTCCATCACATGTATCAACATTAAATCCATCTTTTTCTGCAATACTCTTCATATATTGCATAACACTATAAACACCTTTACCATAAGGCATTTCTTTACTTATAGTTTTTTCATCATAAACACTATTTATCTGAATAACATCTTGAAGTGTTTTTGTAGCTTCTTTTTCATATTTTTTGCAAAGCTCTTTATAACCCATAGCCTACTCCTTTTTTAATTTTTTAGGTTCTTTTTCAAAACTGTTAATATGATAAATTTTATTAACTGTTAAGTAAATAGAAGGAACGATTATAGCTGCTAAAATCATTTCGCAAACAGAGCCAATTGCTACATTTCCAATAATAAACACCCAAAAAGAAGGAAAAGTATTTGAAATTTGATCTATAAGCGCCTTTAACCCAAGTGCTGAAGAAATTTTTAAAAAATCCAATACTCCAAAAATATAAAGGCAACTTAAAGTTAAAAATGTATGTAAAAATGTTAATGCCGCAGAAAGAGGAATTAATAGACCGTAAAATAATTTAGAAGATCCTTTTTTCTTAACTAAATCAAAAATAAAACCTGAAATAGCTCCAAAAAGAACTCTTGGCAAAACCGAAATGAATGGATTTAAAAAGAAATAATCTACAGTATTTGGATATTGAATTGCTTTAAATAAGGAGAATATTCCAAAGAAAAAACCATATAAGAAGCCACGTTTCCAACCAAAAAAAGCAGCACCTATTAAAACAATCACATGGATTGCAGTAAATGAAATCAAACCAACTTGTATCAAACCTAAATAAGGGGTAAATGTAAACAAAGCGAGAAGAGCGATGAATAGACCATCAATCGCCATTTGTTTTAATAAAACTCTATTTTGCATATTATTTACCTATTTAGTTTATAAATTTCATATAAACCTTCAAGAGTCAATGTAGGTTCATACTCAAAACAAACAATTTGATCTTTAATTACTTCACTAAACCCACCAGTTAAAACTCTATTAAGTTCATAACCAAGTTCTTTTTCCATACGTCTAGCAAATTCACTAACCATAAATGCTTGCCCATAAACGATTCCAGATTGAATACATTCTTTTGTATTTTTAGAAATTATATGTTTTGGTTTTTCAAGTGGCGTTTCCATTAATTGAGCGGTATTTTTTACCAAACTTTGTAAACTAATTTTCATTCCACTTGTAATCATCCCACCAACTAAATTCCCATTTTTATCAACCACATACATTTTTGTGGCTGTACCAAAATCAGCAACCACTAAAGGTGCCTTGTATTTATGCAAAGCACCTATAGCGCCACACAATAAATCACTCCCTAGTTCAACAGGATTATCTATTTTAATAGGCAACTTAGTTTTTAAATTTTTATTTACAACTAGTGGTTCAATTTTATAAATTCTTTTTAAAGCGTCAACCAATACTTGTGTTACTAGAGGAACGACACTTGAAATGATAGCACCATTTATCTTATCTAATTTGATGAGTTCATAAATTTCTTTGGCATACTCATCACTACTTAAATTCCTATTGGTATTTATTTTGAAGATGTTTTGAAGTGAATCACCATCAAAAATTCCCAATTTAATTAAAGTATTGCCAATATCTACTGTTAATACCATAATTTACCTTTCTACAACCCTAAATAAGGTGTCGTGAATAAAAACATTATAATAAGTTTAATTTACTTATCAACTTGTTTAATTGATAAACTAATTCTCTTTTTAGCAACATCAACACCAATTACTTTGACTTTAACAATATCGTTTACATTAAATAATTCTGCAGGATCTTTGACAAACTTGTTTGCAAGTTCACTAATATGAACAAGACCATCTTGGTGAACATTAATATCAACAAAAATGCCAAAATCCATAATATTACGAACTGTTCCATTTAAAATCATTCCTGGTTTCAAATCTTTAATGTCTTTTACGTCATTATTTAGTTCAACAATCTTTACATCGTCTCTTATATCTCTTCCAGGTTTTCTAAGTTCAGAAATAATGTCTTCCAATGTTTCTAAACCAATTCCTGTTTCCTTTATAATTGCATTTTTGTTAACCTTATCTAATTTATAATTTCTTTCTTCGTCAGAATCATTTTTTAAGTCTATGCTACAAGACTTTAAAACTTTATTTGCAACATCATAACTTTCAGGGTGAACACTTGTGTTATCAAGAGGATTAGTTCCATCAATAATTCTTAAGAAACCAGCACATTGTTCGAAAGCTTTTTCGCCCATACCTTTTACATTTTTAAGATCTTCTCTATTCTTAAAGACATTTTTGCTCCTATATTCAAAAATGTTTTTAGCTAATGCTTTAGAAATTCCAGAAACATAATTTAATAAACTTATTGAAGCTGTATTTACATTGATTCCAACACTATTAACAGCATCCTCGACAACATTAGTTAAACTAAAATCTAATTTTTTCTCATCCATATCGTGTTGATATTGCCCAACACCGATTGCTTTTGGATCAATTTTAACAAGTTCTGCTAATGGATCTTGAACTCTTCTTGCAAGTGAAATTGCACTTCTTTCCTCAACAGCAAGTTTAGGAAATTCTTGCTCACCAAGTTTGCTTGCACTATAAACAGATGCACCACTTTCATTAACAATAAAAATTTTCGTGTTTATATTGTTATCTTTTAGTATCTTACTTAAAACAACTTCAGATTCTCTTGAAGCAGTCCCATTACCAAGAGCAATATAATCTATTTTTTTGCTCTTCAATATAGAAGTAAGTTCTCTTATTGATTGTTCAACTTGTGAACTAGAATTAGCAGTAATATAACTATGTCCAATCAAACTAGGAACACCATTACCATCAACGAGAGCATATTTGCACCCCGTTCTAAACCCAGGATCAAACCCTAATATAGTTTTGCCTTTTACAGGTGGATACATTAATAATTGATATAAATTCTTCTTAAAAACGGAGATGGATTTGTCTTCAGCTTTAGAGAATAAATCGCTTCTAATTTCATTTTCGACACTAGGAAAAATAAGTCTTTTTAAACTATCATCAATAGCGTTTTGTAATAAATCCTTATATAGATCTTTTTTTATCACATCTTTAGAAATATATTCATTTATGACATTTTCATGATAGTCTAACTTAACTTTTAAACACTTTTCTTTTTCACCACGATTTATAGCTAAAATTCTATGAGGAGGAATTGTCTTTATTGATTCTTTATAATCTGCATACATGGCATATGTATCTTTTTCATCTTTTTGTGCTTCTTTAGTAACAATTAAACCATTATTAAAAATAAATAATTTGATGTATTGTCTATATTCCGCAACATCGCTAATATCTTCGCTAATAATATCAAGCGCTCCTTGTAAAGCTTCTTCTTTTGTTAAAACTTTTTTCTCTTCGTTAATAAATGAAGATACATAGCTATCAAAATCATCTACGGATTTCTGTTCTCTAATGGTTTTTGCAAGCGGAGCAAGGCCTTTTTCTCTAGCAATAGATCCTCTTGTTTTCTTCTTAGGCTTATATGGCCTATAAAGATCTTCAACTTCAGATAAAGTTTTTGCATTTAAAATCTTTTCTTTTAGTTCATCAGTTAATTTTCCTTGTTCCTCAATTGATTTCAAAACCGTCTCAATTCTAGCCTCTAAATTTCTTAAATATAAAAGCCTTTCTTCAAGATTTCTTAAATCAACATCAGTTAAATTTCCGGTTGCTTCTTTTCTATAACGTGCAATAAAAGGGACTGTATTTCCCTCATCTAAAAGCTTTACAGCAGATTCAACACTAGATAATTTTAAATTTAATTCTTCACTTATTCTTCTATTAATATCCATCTACTTCACCACAATATTTACAATTCTATTTTTAACTATAATAGTTTTAATAACTGTCTTTCCATCAATATTTTTCTTAACATTTTCGCTATTAAGAGCCACATCCTGAACGACATTATCATCAGCATCTTTTTCAATTTCGATTGTATCTCTAAGTTTTCCATTAACTTGAACTGCAATCTTAATTTTATTTAAAACTAATTTCTTTTCATCATAAGATGGCCATTTCTCATATGTAATTAAATCGTTATGACCTAATTTATTCCACATTTCTTCGCCAATAAATGGGCAAATACAATCAAACATTTTTACAAAATCTTCAAAATATAGTTTATAAATTTCCTTTGCTTTATATAATTCATTTACAAAAACCATCATTTGAGAAATTGCTGTATTAAATTGTAAATTTTCAAAGTCCTCAGTAACTTTCTTAACTGTAAAATTGAAAATATAATCTAATTCGCCATTATTTGTTTCTTTAAATTTACCAAACATTTCAGGTGTATCAATAATTCTGTAAACACGATCTATAAATCGTTTTGCACCTTCAAGTCCACTATCACTCCATGGTAACGAGGCTTCAAGAGGTCCCATAAACATTTCATAGAGTCTTAAAGAATCGGCACCATATTTTTTAACAACATCATCAGGATTAACAACATTACCTCTAGATTTAGACATTTTTTCGCCATTTGCACCTAAAATCATTCCTTGATGGAATAATTTTTTAAATGGCTCTTTAACACTTACAACACCTTCATCATATAAGAATTTATGCCAGAATCTTGCATAAAGTAAATGAAGTGTAGCATGTTCTTGACCACCAACATAAAGATCAACTGGTAACCAATGATCTAATAATTTCTTATCCGCAATTGCATTTTCATTGTGTGGATCGATATATCTTAAAAAATACCAACAACTACCTGCCCATTGAGGCATAGTATTTGTTTCTCGTAAAGCATGTTTACCATTCACATTAACATTCAACCAATCAGTGAGTCTTGAAAGAGGCGACTCACCATTTCCTGAAGGTTCATATTTATCCATTTCTGGCAAAACAAGTGGTAATTCATTATCACTAACTCTTCCTAAAGTTCCATCATCAAAATGATAAATTGGAATTGGTTCACCCCAATACCTTTGTCTTGAAAATAACCAATCCCTCAATTTGTAATTAACTTTAAAACTACCTTTTCCAAGTTCAATTAACTTATAGGTAACAGCTTCTTTTGCCTCCTCTATATTTAATCCATTGATAAAATCACTATTAATATGTTCGCCATCTTCAGTAAAAGCAGCTTCACTAACATCACTTTCAATTACCTTTTTAATTGGTAAATTATATTTTTTAGCAAACGCATAATCTCTTTCATCATGAGCAGGAACAGCCATAACTGCACCACTACCATAACTTCCCAAAACATAATCAGCTATAAAAATAGGAACTTTTTCATTATTTATAGGATTAATTGCATAACTTCCAGTAAATACACCAGTTTTATCTTTATTTAATTCAGTTCTATCAAGATCACTCTTTGAACTAACCTTTTCAATATATTCATTTATAACAGCTTCTTGTTCTTTGGTTGTAATTTCTTTAACAAGAGGATGTTCTGGAGCTAAACAACAATATGAACAACCAAATAAAGTATCTGCTCTTGTTGTAAATACTTCAAAAGTTTTATTACTTCCTTTAACATTAAAAGTAATAACTGTTCCTTTAGACTTACCAATCCAATTTCTTTGGAGTTCAATAGTTGATTTTGGCCAATCAAGTTCATCTAAATCGGTAGCTAAGCGATCAGCATAAGCAGTAATTTTTAAAACCCATTGTTTCATAGGTTTTCTAATTACAGGAAACCCTCCTCTTTCAGATTTACCATCAATAACTTCTTCATTTGCTAAAACAGTGCCTAATGCAGGACAAAAATTGACTGGTTTATCAGCAATATAAGCTAGTCCTTTGTCAAACATCTTTAAGAAAATCCATTGAGTCCATTTATAATAAGTTGGATCACATGTAGTTACTTCTCTATCATAATCATAAGAAAACCCTAAAGATTGGATTTGTTCTCTAAAATGATTAATATTCTTTTCTGTAAAACCCCAAGGATGCTCGTTCATTTTCATTGCATATTGTTCAGCAGGAAGACCAAATGCATCCCAACCAATTGGATGTAAAACGTTGAATCCTTGCATTCTTTTCATACGTGCAACAATATCTGTTGCAGTATAACCTTCAGGATGTCCGACATGTAATCCTTCTCCTGATGGATATGGAAACATATCTAAAACATAATACTTTGGCTTACTAAAATCATAAGCATCGCAAGCAAAAGTCTTGTGTTCAATCCAATACTTTTTCCATTTTTGTTCTACAGCAATAAAATCGTAACTCATAGTATTTTCTCCTTTAAAAATACAAAAACGTCCAATTTAAGGACGTTATAATACGCGGTACCACCTTAATTCATTTATAAAAATATAAATGCACTTATTAATTCTAACTTTTAGTGATGAGATTTTATTTTGCAAATATTAATTTTCACCAATCATTAACTCTCTAAAAATTGCTCAATAAATTAGTTCACGTTAGACTCATACTATACTATCACAAAACAAACAAAATAACCATAAACAAAACACGACAAAATTTAGCACGCATTTAAAAACCATTTGTGGTTTTTAAATGCACACAAATGGTTTTTCATCGACAAAATCCTACTTTTTTAAAGCGGCATCATAAAATTCAAGATATTTTTCTGCACTCTTAAGCCATGTATTGTCACGCTTCATTGCATTATTAATCATTGATTTTAAAATTTTCTTTTCATTATATACAATCATTGCAGTAGAACAACATCCAATAGCATCAATAACGTTATAATTATCAAACCCAAAACCATCAGCAGTATTCTCATTATGAAGTTCAATATTATATGGAGAAACGCTATCTTTAAGTCCTCCAGTTCTTCTAACAATTGGAAGACTACCATACCTTTGAGCAATCATTTGTCCTAAGCCACAAGGTTCAAAAGCGCTTGGCATAATAAAGAAATCACTAGATGCATATAATTTATGGGCAATATCATCATTATAACCAATATAAACATACGTATGTTTTGGATTTCTTCTAATTAGATTATCAAAAAAATCTTCAGCGTATTTTTCGCCACTTCCTAATACAGCAAATATTCCGCCGTTGTTTGTAACAAAATCAGCCATTGAAAACATTAAATCTAATCCTTTTTGATTTGTTAATCTTGAAACAACAGCGAACATAGGTAATGTAGGATCTAAGCCATGTTCTTTACAAAAGGCAACTTTATTTGCTTTTTTACCTTCTAAAGCATTATCAACACTATATTCTTTATAAATTAAATTATCTTTTGAAGGATTAAATTCTCCATAATCCATTCCATTTAATATGCCTTCAAAATCATATTTTCTTAAAACCATTTCATACCATAAACCTTTACTACCCTCAGGTGTAGTTAATTCATAAGCATGAGTTGGAGAAACAGTTGTAATTTTATCAGCATAATGAATTGCAGCTTTTAATGTTGAAACTTGATTTTCAAATTGAACATTACCATTTTCATATAAATAAAATGGTAAACCATATAAATCCCATAAAGAAGCACTTCCAATATATCCTTTAAAAAGAGGATTATGAATAGTTAAAACAGTTTTTATACTATTTAAAGATTTATCATCTTTATACTTTTCTTTAAGCAAACAAGGTATCATACCTGGTTGCCAATCATGGACATGTACAATATCAGCTTTAAAAGGTAAAGCCTTTAAAAGTTCAATTGTGGCATTTGCAAAAAAAGCAAATCTTTCACCATCATCATAATATCCATAATAATTTGGCCTATTAAAATATTGATCATTTTTTATGAAAAAATATTCAATTCCATCAATTTCTTCATTAAAAACTTCAAACTGAAAATTACGCCAATTCATTGATGTTGCAAGTTTGAAAACAGGTTCAACTTTAAGTTTGCTGACCTTTCCACATTGCGTATAATAAGGTACTACGATTGAAACATTATGCCCCATTTTTGCAAATTGTTTACTGAGAGCATAAATAACATCCGCTAATCCGCCGGTTTTATAAATAGGATTGGCTTCGCTCGCTACCATTACAATATTCATAAATTAAATATGAGCTCCTTGTGGAATATATAATGGTTCATCTTTTGTACCGGCAACATCTTTTTTAGTTTCAAAAACACAATGTTTATCAACAACGCAATTTTTTATATGAACACCTTTTTTAACAACGGTATTAGTAAACAAAACTGAATTTTCAACAATTGCACCTTCTTCAATAATAACATCACGAGATAAAACGCAATGTTTAACAGTTCCATTGATTGTGCATCCATTAGCAATAAGCGAATTACTAACTTTGCATTTTTCACCATATAAAACTGGCCTTGTATCATGTGTTAAAGTGTAAATAGGCCAATCTTTAGGGAATAATGTTTCCTTCAATAATTTATTATTGTCAATGCTTTCCATAGAAAGATTGTAATAATCATTGAAACTTGCAATTCTTCTAAAAGTTCCTTTAAGTTCAATAGCATTAACTTTTTCAATATATGTCGATAGATACTTAACTAAATCATTTATGGTAAACATTTGTGAAATATCATCAACCTTTTTAAGAATTTCTTTTAAATAATCCGCATTAAAGACATATGTTTCAAGACAAATTGTGGCCTTTTTAGTTTTTCCATCATTTGTTTCGAATTTTTGAACATCACCAATTGGGTCAACTACACAACGTGTTGCGCAATAAAGTGATGGATCATCTGCATTATCAACATTCGCAACTAAACAACTCATTCTACGATTTGCTTTAATATGTTGGTCTATTACTTCATTATAATCAACATGCCCAAGGAAATTAACAGGGCAAATTAAAATATATTTAACATTCGTATCATATAAAAACCAATCATTTTCAATTATATTATGAATATCGGTGTTTAATTGTGGATTTAATAAACCCTTCTCATTTAAGAATATATTTTGGAATCCTGTCTTAGGATTTCTTAAATAAGTATTTTTACCACCAAGATGTTTGATGATTGAACGACTATGATCTCTAACTAAAATTCCGATTTCATCAACTCCACTATTAGTTAAATTAGATAAAGTAAAATCAATAAATGCGTAACGACCTAAGTAAGTTGTTGAAGCAATTGGACGATTTTTTGATAATAAACCTAAATCTGAACGATTATGTAAATCGATAAGAGCAATAACGTTATTCATAATTATTGTAAACTCCTTTCGTAGTCAATTAAGACGACATCATCATTATCTTCATTAATGACAGATTTCTCTTTAATGGTTGTCCCCGGAGAAATAATTGCATTATTAACAATAGCGCCGCTTTCAATTGTAACACCTGGCATTAAAACACTATTTTTAACCACAGCGCCTTTTTCAACAGTAACTTCATTAGAAATTACACATTGATAAACATCGCCATGAATAACTGCGCCTTGATTAACAAGACAATCTTTTACAACCCCATCACTTGCAACAAATTGAGGTAATGAGTGAGTATCTTCTGAAAAAATAGTTGGGAATTCATCAAAATCAATAGTATCACTATTTCTTTTTGATGGTAAAAGCTCCATATTTGCTAAATGCAAACTTTGAAGTGTACCAACATCTCTCCAATATCCTTTAAATTTATAAGCATAGAGAGCTTTATTTTGTGCTAAAAAACTTGGGATAATATTTTTTCCAAAATCATGTTCACTCTTTGGATCTTTATGATCTTCAATTAATGCTTTTCTTAATTCTCGATAATTAAAAATATAAACACCCATTGACGCTAAATTCGATTTTGGTTCTTTTGGTTTTTCAACAAATTTTGTAATTTTATCATTATCACCAACTTCCAAAATACCAAATCTTGAAGCTTCTTTCCAATCAACTTCAATTACGCTAATTGTACAAGCGGCATTGAATTTTTCATGAAGATTAATCATTTCATTGTAAGTAGTTTTGTAGATATGATCTCCCGATAAAATTAATACATAATCTGGATCTTGTTCATCTAAAAAATCAAGGTTTTGATAGATTGCATCAGCAGTTCCTTCATACCAATTCAAACCTTCCTCAGTTTGACGTGGTGGCAAAGCAACACAAAGTGATTGAACACCATTGAAGCCCCATTTTTCTCCGTCTCCAATATAATTATTTAATGTAACTGATTCATATTGGGTCAGAACACCACAAACGGAAATGCCGGTATTTGCAACATTTGAGAGGCTAAAATCGATAATACGATATTTTCCTCCAAAATAAACGGCAGGTTTCGCAATCTTTTTAGTCAGTGCTTGAAGACGCGTACCTTTACCACCAGCAAGAATCATCGCAACAACTTTTTTAGCCATATAATTTTCCTCCTATCGAAATATTATTAACTATTTTTGCCTTTTTTCATATAGTCTTACACAACTACTATTTTTATCATGTAATGTAACAAGTGTCTCATCAACAAGTTCACTAATGTCAGCAACTTTGTCGCTAGGGGCGCTTAAAATAACTTGCAAATTGAATTTTCTTAATAAACGAACTGCTTCTTTAATTCTACTTCTATCCATCTTCGAGAAAGCTTCATCAAAAATGATAATACGAATTGTATTCGCAAGTTCACCATCTTCATGAACATGGTAAAGCTGAGCAAATGAAGAAAGAACACTAATATAGAAAGGAGTTTGTGTTTCGCCGCCACTCTTTTTCTTAAGCATTTTTGAAAGTCTTTGCTCTTCTTTTGTATCAATATTCGTAACAATAAGATCAAAATCAAGATAACTACGATAATCAGTAAATTTCTCAATATTAGACATTAACTCACTGGTCTTATCACCTCTATCATTAATATCGACTATTTGTTTAAATAAATCTTCCATAACATCCTTATATTTATTAATGAATTCAGTTTCATCTTCACCACTTTCTAAAATTAAGTCATCTTTAAGCATATCATAATATCTACGATAAACTTGACTTGGCTTAACGGTAAATTTATAGGAATCTCTACCAAATTGAGATTGTGCTAAAGCTGTATTTAAATTTTCAATTTGATCTTCAACATCCTCAATTGCGCTTCTTAATTTGAAAATGAAATCATCTTTGAATTGTTGAATAGCTTTATTATAACTATCTTTGATTTTTTCTTGATATTGTGGAAGTTCAACATCTCTAAATTCAACTAATTCTGCTTCAAACTTATCATTATTTTCATCACCAGGATCATAAGAAAGATGATAATCATTAACATAATCTCTTCTTAAAGTTCTAACCTGACCAAAAATATTGTTTACAAGATATTGTAAACGAGAAAGATTAACATTATTTTCTTGATAAATTTGAAGAACAGTTTTCCCTTTCTTTAATTCTTCTTCAAATAAAGGAAGAGCTTTTTCATCAACCATAAATGGATTATAGTTATTTTTCAAATTTTCTTCTTTTACTTTAATTGCATTTTCTTCTTGAACAATCTTCTCTTTCTTTAAATTTTCGATTTCTTTTTCAAGATTACCTTTTTCGATTAAAGATTGTTCTTTATTTTCATTTAAATCTTTAATATCTTGTTCAACATCGCTTAAACGTTTATCTAATGATTCAATTAAAGTTGTATCGTGTTCTTTAAGTTGTTCATCAACATAATTAATTGTGTTTTCTAAACCCTTAATTTGTGTTGAGCGTTCAATCATAACAAAATTATTAGCAATTTCGTTTGTATTAATAACTTCAAGTTCATTAGTTTTATTAATTAAAACGCTAATCTTCTTATATACTTCAAGATTCTTAATATTTGCGGCAAGTTCTTTGCCTTTTTCTTCTAAGAAACGTTGATCTAATGTTCTCCCAATAAAAGATTCTTGATAAAGCTTTGGGTTAATTTGTTGAAGAGCAAAATTACGATATAAATCGCAATTTTTGGTAATACCATTCATGGAATTTCTTGCTTCTTCTATGGAATTAGCTTTATATAATCTACCAATTAAGTAATTTGTATAAGCTCTTGCTCCTTCATGATCAGTAATAATTTCATCTGCTAAACTACCATTTTGAGCAAGATAATTTTTCTCAATTATTCTTTCTTGATCAACTAAACTAGTACCATAATAACGATATTCTAATAATAAATTTCTTAAAATTTTATATGCATCCAAAAAATATTTTGGTTCAACAAAAAGATTAAATTTTTGTCCATATAAGAATCCTTCAATTGCATTACTCCAGCTTAGATCTTTAATATCGATTAAATCTGCAAAAATATCTACATCTATATGTTTATGAAATTTGTCAAATAATTCGTCTTCTAAACGATGCTTAATTTTAACAAGTCTTTCATCATAAGATTTACTACCTTTTTTAATATTAACTTCATCATCTCTTAAAGTTGCAATTTTCTTTTCAATATTAAAAACAGAACGACTCAAAGATACTGATAAAGAGGAAACCTTATTTTTGAAAGAGGTTAAAATAGCTCTAAAATTTTCAAGTTTTTCTTTTGTTAAATTAGAAATATTTTGAAGTTCTTCCTTTTTAAAGTTTTCACAAAGGTCTTTAACTTTAATTGCCTCGTGTTCAAGATCAATTAATTCTTTAACACGTTCTTCATCTAAAATATCTTTGTTTATACCACCTAACTCAGTTATAAGACTTGATGTTGCATTCAAATATTCATCACAATATTTAGTGAGATTTCCATAAACAATATCTTGATCTCTTTTTATCTGTCTAATCTTTTCTTCGGCATCCTTTTTCTCACCAATAAGTTCATCAGTTAAACGAATTGTATCATTATCAGCCTTGTCTTGGATGATTCTAAGTCTACGTTTTTCAAGCTCTGCTAAGTTTCCGTTAAATTCTGCAACTCCTAATTCAATTTCATGAATTCTTTGAGTACATTTTAAAACTTCATTTTTATATGCACCAAGTTTTTGCTTACTCGACTCAAGTTCACATTTTTCAATGATATATTTTGATACTTGGAAATTTTCTTGATGACCTTTATATAAGTCAAACAAATTTTTAATCTCAGTTAATCTATCAACACGTTTTTTTATATTTTCTGCTTCATTTTCAAGTCTTTTATAGTTAAGAATGTTTTCTTGAAGATGACCAAGCTCAATATTTTGCTGAGGATCACAAACGTATTGAGTAATAAAAGAAGTTATATCTGTAATAGGAGTAAATGAGGTAGATTTTTTAAGTAAACTAAAATATTTGTCTTTTAAGCCACCAAATTTTCGTTTTAAGAATTCTTGATACTGTCTATTGCTATCGAAGAATTGATATTTTTCAGAATAATTATCGCTGAAAAATTGACTCAATTGTTTATAGTCTAAAGGAAATTTATTTTCAACAAATCCATTTTCAGGCATTTTATCATCTAAAGTAAAGAAGTGATGTTCTTCACTGCCATCTTCAAATGAATCAAAAACAATACCCATAAGTGAATGTTCTTTATTTAAATCATCATAAATTTCTAAAACAATGTAAGAAGTAAATCTCCCATTACGAAGATATTTAAATCCATTATTATCTACATCATCACCAATTTCGCCTCTTAAATAGCCTCTTAAAGTACGACTAGATTTCTCCATTGCTGCTTTATTAAAACTTCGTCCACTTGTATCTCCAAGTAAAACAACTTCAATAGCATCAATTAATGTAGATTTACCGCTACCATTGACACCAGTTAAGAAAACAATAGGTTTAATATCTATAGTTTCATTCCAAAAATAATGCCAATTAATCAATCTTATTTTGGTTATCGTTTTCATAGCTATCCTCCTCGTTTGTTTCCTTTCCTAAAACAGTATTTTCTATTCCTTGATTATTAATCTTATCTAAAGCCTCACTCATCGCAACAATCTTGTTATTATCAAGAGCATAAACAATTGAAGGAAGGATATAGAAACTAACATTACCTTCATCATAACTTCCACTTACTTTTGAAATAATATTATGGTTTGCTAAAAATCTTAGTGACTTTGAAATTTGTCTACCGCTTAATTTCTTCCCAGGCATTGTAATTCCATGATCATACATGGTTTTTATAAGACCAGGTGTAGTTATGTATATAGCATCATTTGTTTGAGTGCCTTCTTTTTTCTCGTCTTCAAAAATCAATCGAAGTGTAAAAAGAAGCAAACTTGTTTCTCTATCTAAACGCAATCTATTTTCTTCATAATCATTAGTTAAACAAATTACGCCGCTTACAACATCTTTTTCAATATGCCAACCACTATATTTAAGATAATCTTCAATTAAATTAAAGTATCTCTCAATAAAACGATATGTGGCATTTGTTCTCATCATTTTCTCACGAGCATCAAAAACATCACGCACTACAAATCCTTTTAAAAGTAATACATTAGTAGCATGAGAAAATTCACGTTGATCAGCTATAGGTATTTTAATAAATTCTTCTTCAAACATATTAATTGGCTTCCTTTCTATGGAAAATCAAATTTGGAATAATGTAATCACCATTTTTAACTTTTTTATCATCCACAATTTCAACATTATAAAAGCAACTTTCGTCATCTTTTTTGATAGTTGCCAAGATTAAGCAAATAAAAGCATCAAAAGTTGGAAGTAAAATATCCTTAGATTTAAGATCCTTATCACTTCCAAAAGCCTTTTCCATAAACTCGTAAATTCTTTCATCAGTATAGATATCTTTTGTTTCTTCTAAGAAATTATCCATGATAAATTGGCTTGCATCATCAAAATTAACAATTTCAAGAGGCATTCCATCAAATTTAATTCTTCTTAAAAGTGGCAATGAAACGGATTCGCTATCAATATAACCTTGTTCCGAAAAACCAGAACAATCTTGCATCATTGATAAAATTTTTGCTAATTCTCGACCATTTGAAGTATTTTTAGCGTAAGCTTTAAATATATTTTCAAGATGTCCCTTAATTGTTCTATCGCTATTATTGAGATAAAGGATTTTACTCGCACTACTTTTTGTATATGCACTATTTTCCTTATCAATCGAAGAAATTAATTCATTTATCGTTTCATAGGTATCAGTAATATAATTAATTTTTTCAATTACATCTCTTTCAATTTCTTTTTTGTTGTTATTTGTAGCACTTAAAGCCGCTTGAGAAATAAGCTTTTCTCTTATTTCTTTGCTAGAAATCCATTTTTCCAATATTTTAATAATTGGCCTTTTAAATTTCGCAACACTATCAAAAGTTTTTAATGGATGATAATATCTATCACTAATTTTAGTTTTATATACATCAAAGTAAGAATGTAACACTTTGTTAGTGTCAAATATTTTTCCTAATCTAGTTTGAAATATACGAATTGAGTGAATTAAAGTAATCAATTCAACTTTAAGTTTTCTAGTATTCTCATAACATCTTGCAAGAGTTGCATACATTAATTCATCAGGTTCATCATCTTCAACTTTAAGTTCACTATATGTTGAATGGACAAGTGATAAATAAGGCGCACTTTCATCGGTAATTATTTCATTAAAAGCTTTTAAAAGAGCAATCGAATATTGAGGCAAAACAATCGTCTCTTCAAAAGTCTCAGGATCAATAGCGACATTAATCCAACCAGTCTCTTCTAATCTTCTAATAATAAATGCTGCTTTATTGTTAACTGACTGTCCAACTAAAACTTCGTCGTTTTCATCTAAATCATCGATTTCTTCTTCGGAATAATCAAATTTTTCAACGAATGATGCTCTTCTATCCTTCAATGCCTTTAAAAAATCTTGTTTATTAATTAACGCTTCGTCATTTTGCAGTAATTCAAAAAGAGTTATTAAACTTTCTGCATAAATTGCTCGATTTTTTCCTGCGAAAATTGAGAAATAATTTGAAGGCAATATATCAAATAAATCCATTTAATTTTTAGTCCTAAAATAACATTAAAAATTATATCATAACTAGCAAGTTATAAAAAGAAAAAATAACTCGTTTCTCAATTGCTTTTTAACGCTAAATTTCTATCTTTTTTACAATTTTCAATCAAAAATATCAATTGTTTCAATGAATTATTTAATACTTGAAATGAATTTTCTTTAGTGCTATTATTATCAAGCGATTTGAAGGAGGAGAACGAAATGTCAAGAGTTTGTCCTATTACAGGAAAAGGTCCATTATCTGGAAATACAAGATCACATAGTTTAAGAACAACTCGTAGAAGATGGAATGTTAATTTACATACATACATAGTCGAAATTAACGGAAAACCTTATAAAGTTAGAATGAGTGCTAGAGCTTATCGAACCCTCAATAAATCAGCTAAAGAAGATTAATACTAAGCCTTCATTACGAGGGCTTTTTTATTACTGTTTTTTTAAAACCATCTTAAAATATTTTATAAAATTAAGAAAAACCACAAATGAATTTTACTAGATTGGAAGCATATTTATATGGAAAACAAAACAAATGTAATGCGAATATTAGATAAGGCAAAAATAAAATATAATTTTTTAGAAAGCAAGGAAAAATCTTTTACTTCTGCAGAAAATATATGTGAAAAATTAAATATAGATTCAGAAAGAGACTTTAAAACGCTTGTGACCATTGGAAAATCAAATATGAACTATGTCTTTTGTATTCCTGCATCTAAATCATTAGACTTTAAAAAAGCAGCAAAAGCAGTGAACGAAAAAAATATCGAAATGATTCCACTAAAAGAATTGTTAAAAACAACAGGTTATGAACATGGTGGTTGCTCACCAATTGGTATGAAAAAACAATTTAAAACAATTTTTGATGTATCAGCAAAAAAATTTGATAAAATCTATTTTAGCGCAGGCAAAATAAACAAAATAATTGAAATAAGTGTTAACGATATTCCAAAAGTAATTAAGTGTTTTTTTGAAGATATAGTAAAAGATAATCAATAAATCAACTTTTAAAATTATTTGCAATAAAAATTCCCATCTGCATTAAATTCACAATGGTCTGCAAAAATTTTATATATCCAAGAAAAACCTAAAGTGATACAAACAATCATAATAATTACCCTATAAACAATAGCCAAAAATAAGGCAATGCAAGCACACGCTATCGTTGACAATTTATTGGACTTTATTCCTTTGATAAATGCAATTATTGAAAAAACAAATGGAAGCACAGGAAACCAAAAAAGACAAATTGCAGCAATTCCAAAACCTAGTCCACTACTTTGAGATTGCTTGACAACATTTTTCTCATTGTTATTTTGTACTTTGCCACAAGATGTGCAATATTCAGCATCATCATTTAATTCACAACCACAATAAACACAATATTTCATCTTCAACATCTCCATCAAAAAATATTTTAAATCAATTTTTATTATATATGAATCATTTTTAAAGCTCTTATTTCATAAATGAAGATATAAATTTATTAATCATTTTATAAAACCTATCAGGATTGCTTGCTTCACTAGAACAATGTGTAGCTCCTTCAAATGTATTCTTTTCCTTATAAATATTATCTGGAATTGCATTATAATTTTTTTCTAAATCATCATAAGGTACAAATCTGTCTGCTGTTCCATGAATTAAACAAACAGGTATTTTGCATCTTGATAAAGACTTTTCTGTAGTTTCATTAAAATGCATTTTATAAAAAATTTTACAATATAATTCTCCAATTGAAATTAATAGCCTTGCGCCTTTAAAATGTAGCATATTTTTGGCCGAATGAACAAGTTGTTTATCTAAATCAACATACCCAGAATCTTCAATTGCACATTTCACATTTTGTTTTAAATTTTCACCTAAACCAAGAAGAACAATGTGCGCACCCATGGAACGTCCAAATAAACAAATTTCTGATTTATTATCTATTGAAGAAATATAATCTACCCATGATACTAAATCATCTTTTTCTTTCGGTCCCATCGTAAAAAATTTTCCACCACTATCCCAATTTCCTCTTTCGTGTACCACCAATATATTAAAACCATAATCATAAAATAAATGAATTAAACTAGATGATTCATCAAGAACATTACCTCTATAACCATGAAAAAATATTATGTATTTATGCGAATTATTTTTGCTTTTTAAAAAATTTGCTGCAAGTTTTAAACCATCTTTAGAGTTAATAAAAATTTCATCAAATTTATGAGTTAATAAAAAACTCTTATCACTAATTAATCTAACAGTTTCATCCATTCCTTTTCCATTGTTAGCATAAAATTCAGTTAAATCTTTTCTTTTAAAAGTTTTATTAAAAAAATAAATTCCAATTACAAAGAATAAAATAATAGAAATTACAATTAAAGCCAAAAATACAATTAATAAAACAACCCAAAAAACATCCATACTATATATTATACATACTAAATATTAGAATTTAAGACTTC
>CAZSMV010000016.1:0-25429 GCA_964608215.1 uncultured Staphylococcaceae bacterium | reverse complement strand
CAAAAAACATCCATACTATATATTATACATACTAAATATTAGAATTTAAGACTTCATTTTCTAAATAATTTGGAACATCAGCATATTCTATTCCAAGACCGATAGCAAAAATACCATAAATAATTTGCTCTGCTCTTTTCATAAATTCTCGATCTTTAATTGTTAATTTAATTTCATCTTTATGGCTTCTTAACGCTTTCAAATATGCACACAATTTTATAACATCACTTTCTAAAAATATGGTTTCATAAACATGGATTCTGTTTTTAGATTCTGCTATCCAAATTGGTTTAACCTTACTCATAGATTTAATTAGTTCATCTATCTTTTCCTTTTTTGGTAGTTCACATAATAATTCGCTTTTGCTTACTGGAATTTTAATTTTAGAAGTTAAATTCATAGAAAAAGGAGATTGCAAAACATAATATTTTTGTTCAACACCATTAAACACAATGTCTTCAAAATCAATAACTTGCAAGACACCATATAAATTATGTAAAACATATTCGTTTAATTCAAACATCCTTTCCCCTCCCCAATAAAAAGATTTAATCTTGCCAAATCAAGATTTAACGATGATTTTTGTGTAAAAATATCGATTACTAGTATAATATAGCACATTTTGAACATAATTTCTAATCGAAAAAAATGTTTGAATTTTCTTAATGAAGCGACTAAAATTACTAACGTTAGTGTGTTTTTATCTTTCGATATTGTAAGCCCGATTAACAGATATGAGAGGTAAAAACATGAATGAAAATATCATGGCATACAAGCCAGTAAAATCAACTATTTGGAAACTTGGAATTCCAATGGTTTTATCAATGATTTTGCAATCACTATATAATGTTATTGATACAATTTTTGTTATTAATATGGGAGAACAAGGAGTTAAAGCAAATCTTGCTTTAACATATGCTTTTCCAATACAGATTTTGATGATTGCAATAAGTGTTGGAACTGGCATTGGAATAAATGCTTTACTATCTAAATCGCTTGGCGAAAAAAATGAATTAAAAACTATGAAAATTGTTGGAAATTCAATTATTTTAGGAGCTTTTATTTCATTAATTTTCTTAATTTTCGGTTTTACTTTAACTGATAAATTTATTTCTATTTTAACTAGCGACAATGAAATTATTTTGCTTGGTTCAAACTATTTAAAGATTTGCTGCACCCTTTCATTTGGATGTATTGGTTTTGCGATATATGAAAGATTTTTACAATCAAGTGGCAAGACATCACTTTCGATGATCGCTCAAATAAGTGGCGCGTTGATTAATATAATTTTAGATTATGTATTTATTTATCCATTAAATATGGGAATAGAAGGGGCTGCTTATGCAACGGTTATTGGTCAAATTGCATCATTAACTATTTGTATAGTTCTCCATTATACAGTCAATAAAGAAGTTAAAAATTCTTTTAAAAAAATGAAACCTGATGCAAAAATAATAAAAGATATATATAAAGTAGGTTGGTCTGCCATGCTTATGCAAGGATTACTTGCAATCAGCATGTTTGTTTTAACATCTATTATGGGTATAAATAATGATTATGGCGAATTAATTCAAGGAACTTATGGAATATATTATAAAATCTATCAAGTTCCATTAATGGCTTGCTTTGGCTTAAGCAACGCTTTGATTACTTTTTTATCTTACAATATGGGAATCAATGATGAGCAAAGAATAAAATCTATTTTAATAAATGGAGTTATTGATACAGCAATACTTGGGTTTGTTTTTACTATTATTTTTGAAATTTTTGCAAATCAAATTGCCACTCTTTTTGGTTTAGCAAATGGAACAACAAATGATGAAATCATAAAATCGTGCAAAACCAGTATTCAAATTTCATCTATAGGTTATTGCTTTATGGGATTTTCAATTGGCGTTCAAGGAGAACTTCAAGCTAATAGAAAAGCTATTTTGCCTCTTTTTACTGCTCTTTTAAGATTGATTATTTTTGTTGTTCCTCTTGCCTTTATTTTCATCTTTTCAGGAAATCCATCGGTCACAATTTGGTGGTCTTTTCCAATTGCCGAACTATTAACATCTATCGTTTCATTTTATATATTTATCAAACTTTATAAAAAATCTATTTAATTTCTGAGATTTTATTTAATGGAAGTGAAAGTTCATCTTCATAAAGTTCTTTTGCATTCATAACTTTTACTTCTTTAAAAGACTCTTGAGGTTCAACAACGACTTTGCCACCAATTGAAGCACTCTTTCTTTGATCAAGATAATCATATAATTTTCCACCCTCATTAAAAATAACCGAAACAACATAGTAATTTTTGTGAATATCTTTTATTGGCTTAAGAATATACAATAATTTTTGATAAAAATCGAACAAAAGAAATTTTTTAAATAGTAAAATATAAAAAGATATTTTAAGGAGCTAATTTATGAATAAAAACTTTAAAGAAATAAGAATTATGGATAATTTCTATCAAACTTCTTCCTTTTTTCCAATGCCTCTTTGCTTAATAGGGACACTTGATGAAAAAGGAGAAAAAACTTCTTTTGGAGCATACTCACTCGTTTTTCCTTATTACATTGCAGGAAAGGACTTCTATGCAATGATTTTAGAATGTAGAAATACTTCAAATACAGCAAAAGGACTTCTAAGACATGGAAAATGTACAATTAATTTCTTGCCTTATACAAAAAAGAATTTTGAAGAACATGTAAATCTTGGCTTTCCAGGAGATACACCAGAAGAAAAAATGAGAAATTTTAAATTCTCTTTATGCGATTCTGAATCAAGCAAATTAGATAAAAAACATAAATATCCAAAGATTATTAATGAAGCATTACAAGTATTTGAATGCACATGGGTTAAAGAATTAGATGATGCTCAAAATGATAAAGTATGCGATGAATATAATGCTCCGTATCACAATTTTAATGGTATAACATCAAAATATGGTGCTCACTTCATTTTAAAAATAGATAAAATACTTTTAAAAGAAAATTACTATAATTCATTAATTAATGGTATTACCAAAAAGAATTTTTGTCCTTTGCCTACAAACTGGGGATATAGAGATTCCAAAAATTTTTGGTGTTCACCATATAAAAAACCAACTCCAGTTGGAATACCAAATAGAGAAGTAGATCTTACTTCTTTAAGATATGCAGCAAACCGACTCAATACTGATGTAAAAATCACAGATGAAGCTCTTAAAATGCTCGTAAAAGTACCACGACCATTTTTGAAACTAGTTTTGCAAGGCTGTGTTAATTGGGCAAATGAAAATAATGTCAAAACAATTACTGAAGTTGAAATGAAAATCATTTCTGATAAGCGTTCAAAAGAAAAGAATAAAAATAAGTAAAGAATATGCTGGTTATTTCCAGCATTTTTTATTTTGTATTGATTTAAGTAATAAAATAATTTATAGTAAAACAAATGTTATAGAACACTTGTTCTAAATGAAAAAGGAGAATTTTATGCCACCAAAAGCAAAATTTACCAAAGATGAAATTATTGATTCAGCACTCACAATAATTAAAGAAGAAGGAATTGAAAGTCTTACAGCTAGAAGTTTAGGAAAAAAACTAAACAGTTCTTCATGCCCTATTTTTACAATCTTTAAAAATATGGAAGAAGTTAAATTTGCATCAATTCAAAAAGCAAAACAAATATATAGAAAATATGTAGAGGAAGGTTTAAAAGACTCTATTCCTTTTAGGGGCGTAGGAAAATTTTATATTCTTTTTGCTTCGAAAGAGCCTAAACTATTTCAACTTCTTTTTATGAATGATGAAAATTCATCAATTGATAGTAATTCAATATTGCCATTAATAGATGAAAACTATGAAGCAATCTTAAATTCCATCATTGCAACTTTTTCTCTCGATAAAGAGTTTGCAAATTATTTGTATTATCATATGTGGGTTTATACGCATGGGATTGCTTGTTTGAATGCAACAAGGACATGTAAATTTACGGATCAAGAAACAGAAAAAATGCTCAATCAAGTCTTTTTAAGTTTATTGAATTCAAAAGGAAAAAAGTATGAATAAAGAATGGTCGGATTTAAATAAACTATTCCAAACACAAATCAAAAAAGAATTCACTTTTTACGATGGAATAAAAACACTATTAAAACTAAGAAACTCTTTATTCGATGAGCTTATTAAATTAAAAGGAGAATTAACGATTGAAGAATTTTCATCGATGCCATTCTCTAACGTTAATGGTTACCATTCAAAAACTATTGCATATTCAATTTGGCATATATTTAGAATTGAAGATATAGTTTCAAATAGTCTCATTAACAATGCAAATGAAATAATCTCCACATACAAAGCCAAGATCTCATCTCCAATAATTACAACAGGAAATGAACTAGATAAAGATCAAATAGTAGACTTCTCAAAGCAATTAAATATTGGAGAATTATATAAATATGCTAAAGAAGTAAAAACAAATACTGATAAAATGCTTAGAAACCTATCATTTATAGATTTAAAGCAATCATTCAATAATAACGACAAAGTAAGAATTAAAAAATTAAATGTTGTTAGTGCTGATGAAAAGGCTGCATGGTTAATCGACTATTGGTGCAATAAAAATGTTGCAGAATTATTAAAAATGCCTTTTTCAAGACATTGGATAATGCACATTGAAGCTTGTGAAAGAATTAAAAATAAGTTAATAAAGGAGAGGAAAAATGCACGAAAGAATGTTAAATAAAAATATAAAACCAGATTTAAATGAAATGATTAACTATTGTGAGGATAATGAACAAAGATTTAAAGAAATAAATAACTGGATATCAAATAATTTTTCTACTTCATCAAACATAGTATTTCCATACGGAAATAGATATGGCTTGTGTATTTCACATAGATCTAAGTCAAAACTTATTTGTAATATATTTCCTGAAAAGTCATCCTTTTCGGTAATGATAAGATTGAGTAATAATCAATTTAATAATATTTATAACAAATTAGGAAACTATGCAAAAATTACATCGATAATAAATATCCTTGTAATGATGGAGGTTGGATTTATTACCAAGTTACAAACGAAAATCAAATGAAAGATTTAATGACTATAATTGAACAAAAATGCAATTAAACTTATGGAAACTAAAATTGTAAAGACCAAAAAAGATCAAATAACATTATTGACTAAAATATCTAAAGAAGCTTTTGATACAGATATATTTGTCGGTTCCAACGAGATAGGTGGCCCTCCAGGATATGACTCTCTTGAATGGTACTATAAAATACAAGAATCAGGAAATTTATATTCATTTTTCAGTAATGGAAAATTAATAGGTGGAGCGGTTTTGTTAATTGATAGAAACAATCCAAAAATCCTATACATAGGAAGAATATTTATAGATTCAAAATATCACAGACAGGGTTATGGATTAAAACTAATTGATGATATAGAAACTGCATACCCTAACATTAAATATATAAGACTAGAAACACCAATTTGGAATGTTAGAACAAATGCTTTTTATAGAAAATGTGGTTTTGTAGAAATGTTTAAAAATAACGAGTCTATATTTTTCGAGAAAAAAATATAAGAAAGGTAGAAAAAAATGGTACAAAAAGCATCTGAAATTCAAAAACAAAGAATTATAGAGATTGAAAATAAAGCAAAAGAAATATTGGATAAAGTTAATGTAGCAACGTTAACTTCAATCAATGAAAATGGTTATCCAAGAACTTGTTTATTAACTAAACATAAAAACGAAGGTTTTAAAAATATATATTTTATAACTTCGAAACGTTCACCTATAAATGGTAAGGCTACCTATTTTGAAAAATGCAATAAAGCTAGTGTTTGCTATTTTTTAGATGGAAATAGTGTCACTTTAATTGGCGAAGTAGAATTTATAAATGATAAACAAATTCAAAAAGAAATATGGAGTGAAGCAGATCGAAAGTTTTTTAGCAAAGGAATAGATGATCCAAAATTTCGCCTTATAAAGTTTCGTACACTAGAAGCAACATTTTGGATAGATGGAAAATTTAGAACGTGTAAATATAAATATGAATGAAATCTTGAAATATATACTTATATTATTAATATTTTCAATCATCTCCTATTTAGTAATTACTACTATTGTTGATGCTATATTGCTAGGACCACTATCAATACATTTTTCAAAAGCAACAAGTACCCAAAAATATTTTATTGCAAAACCAAACAAAATAGACATCCAAAAAGACTTTCAATGTTCTGGTTATTCATGTGCTTATGTTCTTAGATATTTCGATTTAGAAATTAAAGGTGAAGAATGTTACAACAAAATGCCTAACAAGATGAAAAATGGATATGTCTATCCAAAAGGAATAATCAATTATCTTAAAGAAAAAGGGATTAAATCTAAGTATATAATGGGAAATTTAAATTCGCTAAAAAAAGATTTAGAAAAAGGTACTCCTATTATTGTAATGATAAAGGTAAGAAAAGATAAAAATTGGTTGCACTATGTTCCGCTTGTAGGCTTTGATGAAAATTGTTTATATTTTGCTGAATCTTTAGAATATTTATCTAATGACTCCCATAATTTGTATAACCGTAAAATTACAAATAAAGATTTTCTTAAACTCTGGAATACCTCATCAATTAAACAACCTTTTTATAAAAATACCTATTTTGTAATTGAAGGAAAACAAAGAGATAATTAAATATGACATTGTATGAATTATTCAAACATTTTGATGCTAAAAGGTGCTATTTAATTCTGACTTTTTATAAACTAAACACAATCACAATCACAATTCCGCCAACTAATAAACATAAACCAAAAACAGATTTCTTCGAAAATTTTTCTTTCAAAATAATTGCTGAAAATAGCATTGTTAATAAAATCGATAACTTGCCTATTGAATTGACAGCAATTGGATTAACGCCTTCCGTATTTAAAGCATAGTACTCGCTCAACCATGCAATTCCAGTAGCAAGTCCGGATAAAGTTAGATATAGCCAATTCTTTTTTGTTATTTCTCTTGCTTTTTTATAGTCTTTTTTAACAAGAACAATTGCTCCAGCAAAAATGAAAACAACAATTGTTCGATATAAAGTTCCAAGATCTGATGAAATTCCTTTTAAACCAATTTTACAAAATAAAGAAACTAAACTCGCAAAAACAGCTGATAATATTGCATATAATAACCAAACTTTTGAAGTTTTTTTGTTATCTTCTTTTTTATCAATCATAAATATTGTACCAATCAACATTAAAACCATAGATAAAATTAACATTACTATTGTTAAAGGATCTCCATTATTTGTTGTGTCATTAAAAAAGAAAATCATGAATAAAATACTAGTCAAAATAAAACTAGATTTATCTATTGGAGCGACTTTATTTGTATTTCCTAGTTTCAAAGCTTTAAAATAAAATAACCAAGAAAAGCCCGTACAAACACCAGATAAGACTAAGAAAAGCCAATTTTGAACATTTAGATTTGGAGTCTCAGTTAAACTCCCAGTAATTAAACATAAAACAAAAGAACAAATTATTACAATACCCGTTCTATAAAATGTAGCAAAATTAGAATTAGTACCCTTTAAACCAACTTTTGCGCAGATTGTTGTCATTGATGTTGCAAATGCGCTAACTAAAGCTAAAATCAACCATAACATAATATTTGCCTTCTTGCATATTAAAAATCTCACCATAACTATTGAAACTTTAATTTCATAAATTTCTCATCAATCAAGTTTCAGTACCTAATATCATGTAGGTTACTAAATAGTTATTGACTTTCTTTGCGCCTACTCTTGATACCTGCATTATATTAGCGCTATATCACTATAATTTAAATAAATTTCAAATTACTTCGTAATATCTTATTCTTTTGTTAACGATTATTGGTTTTAAAAAACCATTATTACTTAATTCTAAAGCCCAATTAATTATTGTTCTATTAGTTACTTTCAACTCCTTAGATAAATCAATTGGTGAAAATTCTTTAATATTTTTCATTTTTAAATACTCAAGAAATGATTTTGCTTTTTTTGATAAATGCCTTATCCGTTCGTCATTAATATAACTAGTTTCTTGTAAAGCGACTTTAACCACTTTAGATGCATACAATCCAAAAATCTTTAAAAAATATTTCACCCAAATGTCAAAATGAGGAGGATTGTTTCTACCATCATAATATGAAGCAGGGAGATTCATTTGTTTCTTTCGATTTTTATAATTTCATTTAATATGTCGTTATCCATAGTTACTTTTATCATAATTTTCTTACATTTTTTTATAAAAAATTTCATTATATTTTCACTATTTTTTCACTATTATTTCATTATATTTCACTATTTTATAAAACTAAGGTGTTCTTTAAGATCTTTATTAAATAACCCTTCCGATACATTTATTTTTGAATCGAGCTTTTTAAAATCTCTTAAACTATTTTCCATATAACGATAGTCATTTGTATAACTATTTGCAAAAAGGATAACTTTACCTTTATATCCAGCTAACTTTTCAATAAATGTAGCAATTGGCATAGGAAATGTGTACCACCAAATAGGGAAGAAAATCATTATTTCATCATAAGAATTTAAATCAACATCAATGTCTTTAATGGAAGGATGAATATTATTATCAATTTCATCCTTTGCTTCATGATATGCACATTCATTGTAATCGGATGAATATGGTTTAAATCTTTCAATTCGTATAACATCTAAATCTGAAATTTGTTTTTTAATTCTTTCAACTAAATTTTTTGTATGATTTGACCAACTAAAATAAGCAATTAATCTTTTCATTTTTTATGCCTCATTTTCAATAAAATTTATCGTTTCATTTGTTTGTTATAGCAAGGAAACACATCAGCTTTACCATAAGTATGAATTTTATCCATATCACATAAAGCTCCCATATCCTCATCACTAATAACAAAATCAACATCAAAATTAGATTTTATATGATCTTTATTTTCACTTTTTGGAAGCGAAACTAAACCTAATTGCAAAGTATAACGAATACATAATTGCGCAATTGAAACTTCATATTTCTTCGCCATATGTTCAATTAAATCATTTTTGAGCAAGGCGCCATGAGCAATAGGCGAATATGCTTCAACCACTATATCATGCTCTTTACAATACTTAATTAATTCAAAATCCGTATTTCCAATATGAGTTAAAATTTGGTTAATCATTGGCTTAACATCCGAATTATTAATAATATTTTCTAAATCATAAATCTCAAAATTTGAAACGCCAATTGCTTTAATCTTTCCTGCTTTATAGTACTCAGTAAGTGCTTTCCAAGCTTCAAGATTTCCTTTTTCATAATGTTTACCATTTCTAAATTCAGCCCATGGTTGTGGACAATGAATAATCATTAAATCAATATAATCTACACCTAGTTTATTAAACGATTCATCAATGCATTTTTTTGCTTCTTCGTAATTTTTACATTCAGCAACCAGCTTAGTTTGCAAAAATATATCTTCTCTTTTAATGTTGGTTTTCTTTAAAGCTTCGCCAACTCCTCTTTCATTTTGATAAGCTTCAGCAGTATCAATATGACGATATCCTATTTCTAAAGCATTGAGAACAGTTTCACAAACTTTTGAATCATCAATTAACCACGTTCCTAAACCAATTTGTGGAATCATTACACCATTAGATAATTTCAATTTGTTATTCATATTACTTCAAGTCTCCTATAAAATTCTAACAACTTAATGATAATACCTAAAGTTAACTTTAGGTCAATAAAAAATTCGTTAAATTTATCGATAATAAATTTAACGGAAATGTAACAATTCAAAATTAATCTTCATAAATAAAATTTTCAAATATATTAACCATATCTATTTTACTTTTAGATGTAGAAATGTCATAAGATTCCACAACTATATAATCATACCTATCAAAATTAATTTTTGTTGCTCCGCCAAAAATAATGAATAAAAAAACCAAACAATTCCCTTTTTAAAATTATTTTCATTTTCATAAACTTTAGCTTCATCTATATTTGTAAAAAAACAAAAAAATTTCCTCCTTAGAAGCAACTAATTGTTGCTACCAAAGAGGAAACTAATTTCACTTTCGTTACAAGAGTTATACTAATTTCGCAACGTTTGAAATTTAAAAATTTTCTGGTTATTATATTTTTGAAATTCTCAAAGCCTTAAATAAAAAAACTTTATTTCAAATTAATTTCATCAATCCATTTATATTTTGGATTTTTCTTACGTTCTGAAATAAATTTAGATTTTGCTTTTTCTAAAGACAATTCATTAGCTCCTCCACCATTGTAACAATTATCATCTTCCCAACCACAAATTGGACAAATATCAAAAGAAGAAAATCTTTTAAAAGTATACTCTCCACAAACCGGGCACTTATGATGCTCGTCTGCAGAAAAATTTTCATTGAAATAATCATAATTTTTATTTTCTTTAATTTTTTCTTGATACATTTTTTTATATTCAATTAAAGATAATTTATTGCTTTGATTTTTTAAATTTGGATTGTCGATTTGTTCTAAATCGTAATACCAACCACAATGACGACATTGAATAGAATTTGGTGTTTCTCCATCATTTATTTCTTCTTCAGAAAGTTTTGAAAAATAAAATTCTCCACATATTGGGCAAACCATTTCTTTAATTTGTTTTATATCTTTATTCATTTTCTCTTCTCTCCTTTTTTCTTATAAAAATATTTTATGTCTTCTTTTGGCCTGAAATAAGTAAAAACATATCCTTTTTTATCAACACCAATATAAGTATTTGTTTTTTTATTATATTTATGAGTTGAACCATGTTTGTCAACAAAACTTATACAATTTTTTCTATCCACAGTATTAGCAAATTTTACCGCATTAATAGCATAATCTTTCATCGAGGTTACTTTAAAATCTTTACCATGTTTCAAAAAATCAATAGGCAATTTAACTTTGTTAAAATCTTTTGCATATTGATAATTAATATGAACACTTGGTATTCCAATCCCGTTTGAACCTCTAGTATTCCCATATCTATAACTAGCACCTTTACTTCCCATGTTTTCCAACCTCCGTATTTCTCTCGTCAATAAAAGAATCAAATAGATAAAAAGTTGTTTTATCAGAAAACTCTTTGACAATATCAGAATCTAATTTACCAATAACCAATAATCCGCTAGGTTCAAGAAATTCTATAATTGTTCTAATCCAATATCGCCATTCTTGCTTTTGATACTTCTTTTTAATAAATCCATGCACTCCTAAAGATATAATTGTGTGTTTAGGAAATGCAGAAAGATATTCTTCTTCTAAATCTTGTGATCCACACCTAGCTGATGGATATAAACCAATATTATTATTCCCATAATAATATGATAAGGATAAATTATCATTCATTTGAGATTTTTGTTTAACAATTGGCATGTCGCTATGAACAGAAAAATCGAAACCAATTATTCCAGCAGTCCTTTTAAAAAAGTTTAAATACCGTTTAGGATGCTTTCTAACTCTCTCAAATGTAGCATCTGGGCAGAAAAAATAAATAACAGTTTTACTTAAATCTCCTCTATAATTTATGGCTTTTGAAAAAGGCATAATTTTTAGAGGCGGCTCTTTAGGAACCATATCATATCTTATGATTGGGTATTCTTCGTTTTTAGTAAATTCAGCCCCTTCTACAAAAAAAGCTTGAAAAGAGTCGACAATTTCTTTTTCTTTTATTTTATTTAACATAATTTATTCACTTTCTCCTACATAAAATTGTAGGTAATTAAAAATGAACATGTTAATATATACGTACCGGACGTGTTTCAAACATGTTCACCCGAATCACTGCAATGATTCGGGTTTTATTTCTTTTTATCAACCAGTTCAACAAATTTAGACTCAATTTTTGATAGTTTAACACCTCTATAATTAATTCTATTTTTTGCGGATTTCAGTGCGTTCTTAGCTGCTTCAACAGAAATTTTAAAAATAGTTGCAACTTCCCTAGGTTCTTTATCTACATAGTTCATCACTAAACATGTTGGCGCAAGAATATATCTTGCAAAATGATTGACCAAATCCTCATCTTTTTCTGTAGGATTGTTTTCCAACAAAACAACATGCTTAACTTCATGCCCAATAGAAAATCTTTGTCTAGAATATGTAACTCTATCATTATAAAATGTGTAGAATTTCACACTTTTGTCTTGAATGCGAAATGTAGAAAAAGCATCACCCAAAGCCGAAAACGAATTAACATAACTTAATTGTTCACTTGATAATTTAGAATATGGAACCAGATTTATCCCAAGCATTTGAGCTAGCATGAAAATGTCGAGATAATAATCTGTAAAACCATAATCTAATCTTATTTGCAACGCAAGTTCATCAACCGCAACGTATTCACTAGGAGAATATCTCATTTACTTGTTTCCAAACAAAATTTTGATTAGCTCAGCCTTCTGTTGATCTGTAAGTTTTTCTTTATTTCTTGTAACAACACAAAGTGTTTCATCAAAAGTATTAACAATTTTAAGGCCATCTCCTTCTTCCATTAAATAAGAAATAGGAACATTAAAGACTTTTGCTATATTCGTAATTACATCAAGTCGTGGTTCAAGAGAGTCAGAAAGATACCTGCTTATAGATGATTCTGAGATTTTGGAAAGTGCCGATAATTCCTTTTGAGATATATTATCTCTTATCATTAACTCTTTCACTTTGTTCGAAAACGTTGACATATTCGCCTCCTGTAAAATAGTCAAACAAATTGACATAATTTAATTATAACATTTCATTTATGAAATTAAAGTAATTTCAAATATGAAATATATAAAAATCTTATACTGAACTTTTATGCATTAGGTTTTGAATAAAAAGTACTATAAACACTATTCGTTTCAATTAATATTGAGTTTTGATTTAAAGCAACAATAACATCATCACAAATTTTAAAAACTATCTCCTTTTCAATGTCTTCTAAAATACAACCAATAGTTCTTTCTTTTGTAATTACATTATTATCATCTTTCCAATATCCAGTTGCCTCAAAAATTGTACAACCGCCAGTATATTCAATGCAAATATCTGTTACTTTTGAAATACATTCATCAAAAGGAATTTCCTCTTTATATGTATCTTTATCGTTTGTTCCAATATATAAAGTATATTTCGTTGTTTCAGTTTTACTTTGAACATTTTTACTAATAAACGATCCAAAAAGAATACTAGTTAAAACTAAATTTAAACCAACTAAAACCCCAATAATGACCTTGAAAACTTTATTTCCATCAACTTTCTTTTCTACCATAAAAATACCTCTTTTCAAACTTCTTAATTTTAATGAGGCAGGTTTAATATTTCAATTAGTAGTTAATTATCTTTTCTAATTTAATATAAAATAATTAAAGATTTTAAAATCGAAAATTACATTTAAAATATAAAAAATAACAACTTCACTTAAAATAAAGTTTATTCCACAATTTCAAACTCTTTTAAAATTTTTCTAAATGTATCTTGCCCATCTAAACAAGTATCTATTAGCCAACTTCTATCTTCTTTCCAGTTTTGAAGTCCACGATAATAATATGATTTTTTAGTATCTTCTATTATAAAAGGAACAATATTAAATCTTAAACACTCTTTAAGAACAATTAATCTTCCAACTCTTCCATTTCCATCTTGAAATGGATGAATAAACTCAAAATCAGCATGCAATTCGATTATATCATTTATTGTAATTTCTTTTTTAGAATTGAAATTTTCCATTAATTTTCTCATAGCTGAAGGTACTTCGCTTGGTTTACAAATCATTTTCCCTCCAATCATATTTGGTCTTTTTTTGTAATCACCAACAGAAAACCAATCAAGAGTAGAATCCTTGGTCCCTTGTTTTAATATTAAATGTAAATGTTTAATTATATCTTCGCTTAAAGGTTCTAAAGCCGTATCAATTACATAATCAATTGCCCTAAAATGATTGCTGGTTTCGATAATGTCATCGACAGATATACCTTTATTAGCATCAATAGTTCTTGTTTCAAAAATAAGTCTTGTCTGATCTTCTGTAAGTTTAGAACCTTCAATATGATTTGAATTATATGTCATTCTAACTTGCAACTCATGATAAAGGCCACCACTAATCTTTGCTTCTTTTTCTTCTTTTAAAATTTGTAAAATATGATTATCACAAACATATTTATACAAGTCATCTGGTTTGCAATTTAAAAATATTGCGATTTTTACTAGAACATTATCTGCAATCTTTTCGCCTTTTGACATTTTTGAAATAGTTCTTGAAGAAATACCAAGTTTATTACATAAAGCTGATTTTTTTAAATTTAATTTAGCTAATTTTGTTTCTAATGGTTTATAAGAATACATGTTTTTTTATTAAAATCTTTACTTTTTATATCATAAAATATTCAAAAAGTAAAGATATACAAAATAAAAAGTAAAGATTTCGATCATTCACTTTTCATAAATTTAAATTAGAAAATTAAATGTAAGCATTAAAAAAACAAAAAAACTACTTCTCAACTTGTAATTCCTCTTTTACTGGAAAGTTGCATTTTCTTTTCCATCTTCCATAGAAGAACATAATAACTGAAATAATAGCACCTACCGCCCAACCAAGTGGCCAAGCGAAATAAACGCCTTGATAACCAAACATATTGCCCAATAATAAAGCAGCTAAAACACGAACAACTAAATCAACTGAAGTTCCAAGAGTAAAACCTAGCATATCCATTGATCCTTTTAAAACTCCATCAAGAGGAATTTTAACAACCATCAAGAAAAAGAATGGAACAACAGATGAAATAAACAAAGTTCCTGAATTAATAATTGTTTCAGTATTTTCATCATTATCACTTGATAAAAATACTTTTACCCAAAATTCTTTAAAAGGCAGAATAACAACAGTAGCAATTACGCAGAAAATTATGCATATAATAAGAGTTGAAAAATACCCCTTCATAATACGTTCATGTTTTTTAGCACCGACATTTTGTGATACAAAATTAGTTAATGCGTTACATAAAACGCTGAAAATATTTATAGCAATATAACAAATTTTGTAAGCTGCAGAGTATCCCCCTGCAACATTATTTCCACCAACATTCGTTAAAATTGTTGTAATAATAACGCCACCAATCGAAATGAATAAACCCTGAAGAATACTTGGAATTGAAACTGAGATAATTTTTTTAAAGATTTCTTTATCAAATCCATTAACTTTTTCTTTATCCATTTTTTCAATACTTCTAAATAAAACAACTAAAGATAAAATAGCGGCAATTGCTTCTGAAATAACAGTTCCAAGAGCAAGGCCTGCACTATTAAGTTTAATTGGCATAACAAATAAAAGATCTAAACCAACGTTAAGTAATGTCGAAAAAATTAAAAAATATAGTGGGGTTTTTGAGTTTCCTAATGATTGGAACATATACATTGCATAGTTATAAATAAATAAGAAAATAATACCTGCAATATAAATTAACATATAAGATAATGCTTCATTAAAACAACCAAAGCCCGATGAAGTATCAATCATTATTTTAAGTAATGGATAAATAATTGCAAAACCAACAAAAGTAGTAAGTAAACCTAAAATTATTGTTGAAATAATGCCAACTCTAGCAGTCTTTTTTAAAGATGTATAATCCTTTGCTCCAAAATAATTTGCAGCAACAACTCCAGTTCCAACTCCAAATCCAACCGCAATATCCAAAAAGATGACAGTAATAGGATATACAATTCCAACAGCATCAAATGAATCAACTGAACTAATAAAATGTCCGGCTATAAAGTTATCGGCTAAATTATATAATTGTTGGAGAGTTACCGATAAAATCATTGGAATCGCGAATAAGAGAATAACCTTAAATGGATTTCCTTGACTCATATCTTTACTTTTCATAATAAATACCTTCTTTTGTCACACAAACGCTCGTTATTATAGACCTTTATTTTAAAGGAGGTTATAGAAAGTTGATAAAAGCAAGTTTTTTCCCAAAAAACATTTATTAGTATAATTCCAGAAGTTTTTAATATAAAAAAAGGTTTGACATGTTGAATCAAACCTATAATTTTAAGATGGCGGGGGTAGAAAGAATCGAACTCTCATCAGCGGTTTTGGAGACCGTTGCTCTACCATTAAACTATACCCCCGTTCTTTTGAACGCTTAATAATTATAAAGATAAATTGCTTTATTAACAATAAATTTTTCTTAAAAATATGACTTCAAAAATGAACCAACGCATTTCAAGAATGAACAATTCAAGTTCATTCTTGAAATTTCATATAGGTTTCGACCTTAATTTAATTTTTTTAAAGTTTGACTAACAAGTCCCATATCAACTTTTCCAGCATAATTTATCTTAAAATGTTTCATGACATTTGGTACGGATTTATCTTCTAAACTTAGAATAATTGATTTGATTTCTTCTTCGCTCATCATTTTTGGAAGATAACCTTTAATAGCTTCAATTTGTGAATTAAGATTATTTACTTCTTCTGGACGATTTGCCGATTCATATCCTGATTTTTCATCTTCTAATTCTTTTAAAGTTTTATTAACAATTGAAATAAGTTCTGGGTCACCAATTTCTTTTCCTTTGGCTTTTGCTTCATAACCGGCAACCATATATTTATTAATAACCACTTCTAATACCGCTCTTTTATTTGCATCATGATTTTTAAGAGCTAACATGTTTTCTTTTTTTAAACTATCAATTAACATAAAAAACCTCCAACTAATATTATATATTAAATGGAGGTTAATTTTAATTTGTAAGATTAAGATGATAATTTAAATACTAATAATTTTTGCTTTCAACTTCAAAATATGATTGTGGATGTTGACAGCATGGGCAAACTTTTGGTGCACTCTTTCCAACATAAATATATCCACAATTTCTGCATTTCCAAATGGTTATATCAGTATCTTTTGTAAAAACTCTCATTAAATCAACATTTTCTAAAAGTTTAAGATATCTTTCTTCATGATGCTTTTCAACATCAGCAACCATTCTAAATTTAGCTGCTAATTCTTTAAAACCTTCTTTTTCAGCTGCCTCAGCAAAACCTTTATACATTGAAGTCCATTCTTCGTTTTCGCCTGAAGCTGCAGCTTTTAAATTTTGTTTTGTATCACCAAGTTCTCCTAATTCTTTAAACCAAAGCTCAGCATGCTCTTTTTCATTTGCAGCAGTTTCTAAAAAGATTGCACTAATTTGCTCATAACCTTCTTTTTTTGCAACACTTGCAAAATATGTATATTTATTTCTTGCTTGACTTTCTCCTGCAAAAGCTGTCCATAAATTTTTTTCTGTTTGAGTACCTTTATATTTGTTTTCCATACTAATTTTTCCTTCCTCCTTTTTTGTAAATACTTTCAAATTCAATCCCACAGAGCAAACATTTGTACTTTTTCATTTTTCCCTCCTAAATACCAAAGTAACTAAAACTCTTATTCTTCCTTGCTATTTAAACAATTTTTACATGTTCCATAGTAGGTAATGGATTTTGATTTAATAAGGTTACCATTTTTGTCAAAGAAAGTTTTCTTATCACTTTTATTCTCGATATCAATGATTGTTCCACATTCTTCACAAATAAAATGATCATGCATATTTTTAGATGTATCTTCAAAAATATCTTCAGCTAAATTTGAAGAAACTTTTCTTAAAAGATTGTCTTTGCATAATGAATCCAAGTTGCGATAAATTGTTGCAACACTAAAACCAGGATAGTTTGTTTTTAAATGATTTATAAAATCACTTCTTGTAGCATGTCCTAGTTTATGAATTTCTTCTAAGATAATTTTTCTTTGACTAGTTTCTCTTTGCATAAATTCCCTTATTGAGAAAAATTATAAATAAGAAAACACATAAAATCAATAGCTATTGAGAAAAATTATCAAAAAAGTTCAAAATAATTTTTTTATTATTTTGAACTAACTGTATTGAATTCTAATTTTTTATTATAGAATTTTTCATATTGTTCAACACATTCTTTGTATGCTTCGTTTTTTAAATATTCAGTATTATCCTTACTATTTAATTCGGCCCTTGGATATATTGGTTTTAAAATAAATATATTAAATTGTTTAATGTCAAATCCCTCTTTATCTTTTTTACTAGTATTTTTAAAACAAATAAACATAGGAATAATTGGGACATTATTTTTAGTAGCATAATGAAATGCACCTTTAGCGAATGGACGTGGTTTTTCATACATCCACCACTCAGCTGTTTCAGGAAAGAATAAAACATAATGGCCCTTTTTCATATGATATTCAATTGCTGCATTAAAATTTCTTAATACATTAAAATCATCTGGAATAGGCATCATTCCATCAGCTCTCATATATTCACCAAGTCTTGAATTCATATTATTAAACCAAGCGGCCGTTATAAATAATTTATGACCTTTTAAAGCGTGTTTTGCACATAAACAATCAAACATATAAACATGATTACAAGTGACAATTGCACTTTTTATGCCTTTTAAATTTTTCCTACCATAAACTTTAGTTTTCATGACAAATTTATTTTGATACCAAGAATATGGTCTCACAATAAAGTGTTCTAAAAACCAATATTTTATATGAAGTTTTAACGTTTTTTTAATATATGGAAACTTTTCAGTAACCGGAATAACAATATCATAATGAATTGGATCAATATGTGTTGAAAATTCACCTTTGCTTTCAAGCTCTTCCATTTTTTTAATGGCTGGACCTCTTTTCCCCATAAAGTCTTTCATTATTTTTCAACTCCTTCAACTCTTTCAATAACTTCCCAACCATTATTTTTCTTTAAGAATAGCGCTTTAAAAACTATATTTATATAACCCATATAAAAGAAAGGATGAACAAATAATAATAAAATTTTATTATGCAAAGAAAGTTTAATGTATTTATGGTCGATAATCATTGCGCATAAAGTCATAAAGAAGAAACTTAAATAAACTACTCCAAAACTAATCAAACAATTAAATAGCGAAAGCCAAACTAAATCACTAAGTATAATTCCAAGATAAATGCTTAAAAAACCATTTAATATGAAGAAGAACACTGATAAACCAATCATCCAATAAACAATCCAAAGAGCTTTGCAATAATATTTATTAATTTTTTCTTTTAAAGTTATGCATTCATCAGCCATTCTTCTGTTATATAACTTTTTAGAATCACAAACTCCAGTCATCCATCTAGTTCTTCTTTTATTGGTCATTTCTAAAGTTGGCGCTTCTTCCATATAGATATGAGCATACGAGCAATAATAAGTTGTAAAACCTCTTAATGTAGCATCAAACATAAACTCTATATCCTCAGTTAAAGTTTTGTTATATGGCCACCCATCGATTTTGTTTATTACATCTCTTCTAAAACATATCCCAGTTCCAATAGTCATTGCTGTAATATTGTTATCAGATTTAAATCTATTCCCCATTTCATCAATGAGAGTCCAAATAATCCCATTACATGCTGCTTGAAGAGGAACTTTTTTGTCTTTCATATAATAATTTTTAACAATCTTTTTGCATTGAATAACTTGTCTACCACTTGCAAAAGCATTATTTAATTCATATAAACAATCATCATCCATCCAACAATCTGCATCCATCACCAAATATGCATCATAATATTTCTTACCAAAATCTCTAAAAATATTATGGATTGCTGTATTCATTGCATCGCCCTTACATTTTTGATCTTCGACGATATGAATAAACGTATTTTTATAATTTTTTGCGATATTAATTGTTTCATCATTCTTTTCTTTAACAATAATATGAACATCAAAATAATTTGAATCGTATGTTTGGTTAGCAAGATGATCAAGTAAACCTTTAATAACAGCAGATTCATTTCTTGCAGGAACTAAAATTGCAAATTTATTTTTTTCATTATTGTATAAATGTTTTTGCTTTCTTAATGGAGCAAACCAAGCAATTAATCTTGGCAAATATAAAACAAAACATAAGGCAATTAAACCTAGAAAAACATATAAACTATATAATAAAGTTTGTTTTAGAATTCCATAAGTCATAAGCTATTCTCCTTTTTTAATATATTTGATAACTTCAATATTACTGTTTTTACTTCGTTCAACCATTGCGTAATAAATCCGATTCCTTAAATCTTCTTTTCTATCTTTATCAGGAAGATTTAAATTAACATAAAATGGTCCATCCACATAAATAACCATTTTTGGTTTTTTTGAATGTCTTCTTTTTTGATAAGTAGTAGTAAATGCAAAACTAGGATCGCCAAATTGAATAGGATATCTAAATGATGCTGATTTAAATGGTCTAATCTTAGTGTAATAAGGCCAGATATGTGCTTCAGGATAAATGCAAACCGCGTTTCCCTGAACTGTTCTCTTTTCAACTGCTTCAATAAAAGTTCTCATGCCTTTAAAAGAATCTGGAATTGGCAATGCACCAACCATTGACATAAATGTTCTTGTGCCTTTAATAGCAACATTCTGACTATTAACAATTACATAACATTTTTGCGGAAAAGTAAGCATATTTGGAACATAAGCATCTCCAGGAATATTAGTATGGTTACCATAAAGAAATATTCCATGTTTTCGAAAGCCTTTAAGTACCTTTTTGTTTTCAATTTTGTAGTGATAATTAAATTTTAAAAAAAGATAGGCTACAGGAGTCATAATTATTCTATAAAAGAAGAAAGCACAAATTCTCCAAATAATATTCTTATGGATATATTTATAATTTTCATTTAATTTAAAATCTTTTTCTTTTATACCACTAAATTCATCATTTAGTTCATCATTATAATAAATAACACCTTCTTTTTTCATTTCCAACCTTTCCGCTTATATTATCTCGCAAGACTTCAATATTATTAATTGAAGTGTTTTATATAGCACGATAATTAAATTAGAAAAAAACTCTACTTTTAAGAGAGTTAATATTTATAAAGAACTCTTATTTATTACAAAAATGAATTTCATTCGATTAGAACGATTATATTTCTTTAATAAATTATTTTATATTGACTCTCTTGTCAATTAAATTATTTGATTATTCTCTTGTAAATCTTGCGTAATTATTTCTTACGAGTAAAATATATGCATGAACGAAATTAAACAAATTATAGGTGCTAACCTTAGTGAATTAAGAAAAAAGAAACACTTAACACAAGCGGAATTAGCCACCCAATTAAATTACTCAGACAAAGCAATATCTAAATGGGAGCATGGCGATGCTTTGCCTTCAATTGAGAATCTTCTAGAAATATGTCAATTCTATGGTATTACTTTAGACCAACTTGTAAGTGAAAATGGGAAAGACTTAAAGCCAAAAGATGAAGAAAAAGAAAATAAAGTAAATAAGCTAATAGTTACTCTTCTTTCATTTTTCACCGTATGGACAATTGGGACTATAATTTATGTTTTCTTAGATGTAATGTTTACAATGAATAAATGGATCATTTTCTTATGGTGTTTACCGGTTTCTATAATTATTTTAATTATCTTTAACGGCATATGGGGAAAGAAAGAATATGTTTTTTTCTTAGTTTGCGCATTAATTTGGTCAATAATTACAGCATCGTATTTATCTTTGCTTACAGAAACTGGTCTTAATATGTGGCAATTATTTATTATAGGCATACCAGGAACAATTATTACAATTTTATGGAGTAGAATTAAGCATCATTAATGCTTTTATACTCTTTAATTCTCTTTTGATAATCTTCTAAAATATCATCAAAACAATGCAACTTTAATGATTTATGAACTTCTTCTACCTGCCATGGTTTAACATTTTTTGTGTGATAAAATGGAAGCCATCTAATCGTCTTACAAAAATGTTTAATAACTGTCCCTTTTTTCATATTTCTTTGAACATTGTAAATATAAGGCAAAAATATTTTTTTGCCAACAGAGTGGTTCAAGGCATCTTGATCTAAAAATGCCATTTTTTTAGTTTTACATAAATTTCTAGCTTTTTTAAATAAGCCCGTCTCACGACACTTGATTAAATTAAATAAAATCACACCTGCGTTTTGATAGTCCTGACCGATAAAATATTCGCCTAATACATCTTTACAAGCTCCATATTCATATCCATCAATATTATATGTATATAAAGGTGTAATATCTCCTAAAAAAGCTAAATCACAATCTAAATATAGTATTCTATCTAATTCATTTGGTAAATAATCGGCAAATAACCTAAGCATTGTATAAGGCGTATAAAAATTATCCATATTAGGCGAATCTTTCATTTCACTTAAAAATTCATTACGCATATCAACCAATATAATTTTGCTATCTTTATTCCCTAATTTTAAAATTGATTCAAGATAATTTCTTTCTTTTTCGCCAATAGCTATAAATTTCTCATTATATTCTTTTAAATCCATAGTCATTAAATATAAAGTAACTGGATTTTTTGTATGCTTTACTAAAGATAATAATTCGATAAGTATCCCATCAAAAACCTTATAATTTCCACACATTAATAAATTTATATTCATGAAATTATAATAATTAATAATTAACTTAATATCTAGCGAAACATAAAAAACTATCAATAATTATCTTATAATTGAACAATAATCTTGCTAGATTTTAGAAAATTATTGCAATAAATTTGATTTAGTATATATTTTTACATGTAAATAGAGGAGCTACACAAAATAGTAGTTAGTTGAGGAGGTATCCAAAGAAACTAACGAAAGGTAAGGTAGCCGAAACCGTTTTAAAGACATTTAGAATGGTTGGGACATGGACTAATAATTCATGTACTCTTGTTTCAAAAGGTTTTGAAACTTGGCGCTATTCTTAAAGCATAAAATCTGAACGGGTTGCTAGAGAATAGCAACCCGTTTTATTTACACCTAAAAGGGGGATTAACTCTATGAAAAAGTTAAGCAAAATAGTTGCTATAGGTGTTGCTTTATTTTCGTCGCTATTTCTTACATGCTGTGGATCAAACAAGGATAAATCAACTTTAATAGTTGGTTTAGAATGTAATTATGCTCCATTTAATTGGACTGAAACATCTGCTAATGAAAATACATTACCAATTGAAGGTAAAGCAAATCAGTATGCTGATGGATACGATATTCAAATAGCCAAATTAATCGGCGAATATGAAAATATGAATGTTGTTATTAGAAAAATGGATTGGGATTCATTAATTCCTTCACTTCAAAATGGAGAAATTAATGCCGTTATTGCAGGTATGACTGACACAGAAGAGAGACGAAAATCTATTGATTTTACAGATGAATATTACAGATCTGAAGTTGCTTTAATTGTTAAAAAAGAAAACGATCCTGGAAAAATTTTAGATGATGAATCTTTTAGAGATTATATAAATGGTAAATCAATTGTTTCACAAATATCAACAATTACAAATGATTTAATTGATGAAGTATTTGTTAAAAATTATGGTGCAATTCAAAATAAACCACTTGATACATTTGCAACAGCCGCTCTAGATGTTTTAAAAAGTCAATCTTTTGCTATGACTGCAGAACTACCAGTTGCTAAATCTATTGTTGCAAGTAATCCAGGGTTATCTGTTGTTCGTATTTCACAAGAAATATTAGGTGAAGAAGGTGCAAAACTTGGCGTTTCTATTGGAATCACCAAGGGGAATGATGAATTAAAAGAAAAAATCAATGATGCATTAAATAAAATCTCTAAAGAAACTAGAGAATCATTAATGGATGATGCAATAACAAGAAATAAATTATCAGAAAATACTGATGGTTCAATAGATAATGAAGTTTCAATGAATACTTTTTCAAAAATAGGATATTTAATCAAAAACTATTGGGGTACCTTTTTAACTGGTTTAATTTCAACATTAATTTTAGCGGTTCTAGGAACAATCGTTGGTTTATTTATAGGCATATTTATTGCCTTAGGCAAAAATGTGCATATTTCAAAAGATGATAATTATGTTGTAAAAGTATTAAAACATATCTTAAGAGGAATTTGTAAGATATACTCGATTGTTTTACGAGGAACACCAATGATGGTTCAAGCACTTATTTTCAAATTTGGCTGTGCAGCTTTAGGTTTAAACTGGAATGCAGTATTAACTGGAGTTCCTGTATTTGATGGGTGGTTAATTTGTGGTCTAATTGTTATCATTTTAAATACTGGAGCTTATATGGGGGAGGATATCCAAGCTGGTTTAAATGGATTAGATTCTGGGCAAAATGAAGCGGCTAGAAGTTTAGGGATGTCTAAATTTAAAAGTTTTACTCTAGTCATTCTTCCTCAAGCTTTAAGAAATTGCTTACCAACACTTGCAAACGAATATATTATCAATGTAAAAGATAGTTCGGTTTTAAATGTTATTAGTGTTACTGAACTTTTCTTGTCGGTTTCGATTACTACAAGTAAGAATTATTTCATGGTTGAAGGCTACATCATTATTGCAGCAATCTATCTTATTTTAACTTTAATTGCGACAGGAATATTTAAATTAATAACTAATAAATTAGATGGTAAAAAATATAAAATTAAATTTTTTAGAAAACCATTAAAAGGAGTTACAAATAACTAATATGGAACCAATTATTTCAATTAATCACATTTCAAAATCTTTTGGTGAAACAGGAGTTATAAAAGATATTAGTTTAGATGTTTATAAAGGCGATGTTATTTGTGTTATCGGTCCTTCAGGAAGTGGAAAATCAACTTTAATAAGATGCATAAATGGTTTATCATCGCCAACTAGCGGATCAATATATTATAAAGACCAACGAATTGATAGAAATAGAACTAAATTGCTTCATAGAGAAAATGTCCGATATAGAAAAGATAGAAAAGGCAAAAAAGGTGATGAATTAGAAAAAGAAAAAATTATCCATAAGCAAAATATAGAAAATATTAAAAAAGATACTGAGAGAGTAAATATTAATTTGATTCGATCAAAAATAGGTATGGTTTTTCAATCATTTAATCTCTTCAACAATATGAATGTATTGAAAAATTGTACCATTGCTCAAAGAAAGGTTTTAAAAAGAAACAGAGAAGAAGCAAATGAAATAGCTTTGCAAAACTTAGATAAAGTCGGAATGAAAAATAGAGCTAATGCTAAAATAAGCGAACTTTCAGGCGGGCAAAAACAAAGAATTGCAATTGCTAGAACTTTATGCATGAATCCCGATGTTATTTTATTTGATGAACCAACAAGTGCATTAGACCCAGAGATGGTTGGTGAAGTATTAGAAGTTATGAAAAAACTTGCAGAAGAAGGTATGACAATGATTGTTGTAACTCATGAGATGAATTTTGCAAAAAACGTATCGAATAAAACAATATTTATTGATGAAGGTTATATTGTAGAACAAGGCCCAAGCAAAGAATTATTTGACCATCCAAAAGAAGAAAGAACTAAGCAATTCTTGAAATTTGCAAAAAATAAATAACAAAAGATGGCTTAATTCCATCTTTTGTTATGCACCATCAATAGAT
>CAZSMV010000015.1:0-26478 GCA_964608215.1 uncultured Staphylococcaceae bacterium | reverse complement strand
AAAAACAACATTTTCAAGTTGGCGAAAAACAACATTTTCAAGTTGACTTTTACATTATTGACACATAAAACCTATTACCCATTTGTTCCACCATAAATTGAATTCAATCAATAAAATAGAAACTTTTTGGACATGAATTTCAACACTTGGCACATCATTTTAATTTTGGTGTTATTTTTGTTTATTAAATTACTTCAAATATTATTCATCTCTCTCGATCTGTAGAGTTTGAAAATAATTAACATTATTTATAACTTCGCTTTCTTGTTAAAAGTGTCGTTATATTTTATAACAAAGAAACAAATTCATCCTTGTAAATGTCAGTTTTTAATATTTCATCAAACTTTAAAGGTGAAACATCTTTTTAGAAAGATATAGCGATAAATAACCAGAAAAAATAGCAGTTGCAAAAGAAGATCCGCTTCTTGTAGTTAAAAACTTTTCACCAGTATCTCCAGTTACAAAAACATCTATATCACAGCCTGGAACTATGATAGGAATCTTATTTATTCTAGAAGTTGTGTTAGCAAGCTCATACACACTTCCATCTTTATTTTGAGCAATAACACAATATGAATCTTCGTAATCTGCTGGATATAAAAAATCTGTATTTTTATCTCCGCTTGCACAAATTACAAATACACCATTATCTTTTAATTCTTTTATATCATTCATTATGATTGAATTATAGGTCGTCCCACCTAAACTCATATTTAATATAGAAATATCAATAGTTTTACAATATTCAAGAGCGTTATGCAAATATTCTGATGTAGTTAAACCAATTCTATTGTTAACTCTAATTGAATATAATCGAACATTAGGATTTATTCCATAGATTGAATTTTTAACATTGGAATTAGAACCTATTAGCATTGCCATTTGTGTCCCATGACCAGTAGAATCTGCAGTATTATTTTCTCCAGTCGCATCAAACTTTATTATTTCATTATTAAAATATTTGCTAAAGTTTTCATTAAATCCTGAATCTATAATAGCTATGCCAATTTTTTTAACCATTACCATAGTGTTGATTTTCTAATATATTAAGTTTTTCAAAATACCATGGATAAGATATTTTATTTTGAAAATAATAAATTCCATAAATAGCAACACAAGTTAAAACAATCAATATAAAAGATAAACTTATCGAAATTATCTTCTTTTTCATTTAAAACAAACTTTTAGTAAAGAATTTGCCCAAATATAGAAACTAAAAAAGTTGAATAAAAAATTGCTTGCAGCAGTCCAAATACATATAAAACAATTGCATTTCCTTCATTATCACGATCAATTGTAAAATATAAAATCATAAATATTATAGTACATATAATACCTAGCCCTAAAAAAATCAACCTACCTATAAATTTTCTCTTTTTCTTAACTAAAATTTTCTCTTCGCTATTCATAATTAATTAAAAATTACCATCTAATGAATACTTTGCACTTATTATATTATATTATATCTAAAATAAATAGGCGCATTATACTTAAAGCAGTTATATAACATTGAACACGATGTTATAAGTGATGGCATAAACCATCCAATTATCAAGTCAATTAAACTCAACACAGCCCATCCCGTACCAAGTGATGCGGCTCCTATTGCAACTCTAGTTAAATTCATTGTTACTAAATAAGAAGCAATTAATCTAACAATGCCCTTTAAATAAGTCTTAATAACATTTTTTACTGTAACTGTTGGAATAGCGGCAAGAACTATGGCTTCAAACCATCTTTCTAAGTTACTTTGATCTGAACCTGTTAAATTTAATAACTTATTATAAAAATGATCAGCGTGAAGAACAAAATCTATCATGCCATAAACAAGACCGGCAATACCTGCTAACTTCCCAAAATCTGAATCTAGTTTACAAGTAATTCCGCCCCAAAAACTGCATGATAGACACCATGCGTCTCCTTGTTCGACATATTCATCTTTTATATCAAATGACAAAGATGTATCTTGATTTATAGTAACAATATCAGGTCTTTCTTCCGCTAAATAATTAGCAAATTCTGCATTTTCTTTGATTTTATCAATAGAACCACTAAACTTACCCGATTTTTCTATAGATTCATAATCTACTACTATTTGATTATCTACAACATGAACATAATCTTTTAAATCTTCTTTATATTTTAATAATTGATTATTTTCGGCTTCTATTTCATTTTCATCATAAACTAATCCATCTTCGGCATATGAAACAGTTTCGGCATCATTATTAGATGTATTTGACAAACAAAATACACCTATTAACATTGATAAACATAACAAGCTTATTTTTTTAAACATAAAATTACCTCAATCAAAAATTGATATTTTACTTACCCTGTCATTTTATGATAGTCAATACAATTATTCAAAATATGTTGTAAAAATTTGATACGAATTATTTGCTTTATCTTTCTCTTTTTTGCAGTAACAAAAGTTTCCATAAAATAAAATTTTGTTTGGTACATCATTTTGTTTTTAATAATAATTTAAAATAAAGACATGGAGCGAACAACAAAGGCACAAAACAAGTAATAGTATTGTTGGGGTATAAACCTATTACCCATTTGTTCCACCATTTTTAATAAAACATAGTTTCAGTTAAATTTTATATAGATCAGTTTTTATTATAACAGATTATATATGGAAAAGTGATGATATAATCGTATCTTTTTAATTGTTTCTGAATAAATATTAATATGCAATTTTTCTTTTATAGAGTTTGCATTTTTAATATAAAATTAATATAGTATAATATTGGATATGAGAATAAAAACGATATTGATTGTTGAAAGCGACAAGACAAGTGCTAATAGTTTGATGAAATTGCTGAAAGGCGAAGGATACCAAACTATTTCTGTTTCAACGGCTCAAGAAGCAATCGATGCATGCATAAAAAAAGTTATAGATTTAATTATTCTCGAATTAAATTTGAAAGATAAAGATGGTATGGTTGTTATTGATACAATAAGAAGTTTTACAAATGTATTACCAATAATTGTTGTTTCTAATAGAGGAAACGTTGAAAGTAAAGTAATGGCTTTTGATACTGGTGCAAATGATTATGTTGTCAAACCTTATAGTAACTACGAATTATTAGCGAGAATAAGGAACCAATTTAGATATCAAAAAGAAGACAAAGAACATTTATTTATAAATGGGAATTTAACAATTGATTTTGATGCAAAAACTATTTTTATTAATGGGATTGAAGTTCATTTCACAAATTTTGAATATAAAATCATTGTTTTATTAGCAATGAATTTAGGAAAAACCTTAACATATGATTTCATTATTGCTCATGTATGGGGGAGGGGCGGTAATGATCAAAATGGTTTAAGAGTTTTTATGGCCGGTATTAGAAAGAAAATCGAAAAAGATTCAAGAAGTGCAAAAATAATTAGAACAGATATTGGTACTGGTTATAGGATGAATAAAGTTAGTTAAGGAATTTAATTAAATTTTCTTTATTTTCGTTAAAGACTTTGGTACCTAAATTATAATAATAATCTAGCTTATCTTTATTAGTTTCTAAATGTTTTAATTTTATATCTTCTGTTGGTTGAAGAAGAAAAACTCTATCATTTCCTGCCTCAAGTTCATCTATGCATCTATTGTAATTTATGTGCGATTCTTGAAGTGCATGAATGAAATTAGGATAATTTCTAAATGATAATTTAATTAATCTAATTTTTTGCTTACTTATTGTTGGATTTTTTCTAAAACCTTTAGGGCGTGTAGTTACTACTATAACTTTATCATAACCTTCATCAAGGGCTTTTCTAAATGGTATAGGGTCGCTATCGCCACCATCTAAATATAAATCGCCATTTATTTCAACTGGTTTAGTAACAAACGGAATAGAAGCAGAAGCTTTTATTGCATCATTGAAATTTTCCAAATCATTTTTATTAAAATATGATGCTTTTCCACTAGAAAGTGATGTTGCAACAACACATAAATCAGTTTTGGTTTTGTAAAATTTCTCATAATCAAAAGGAAGCTCTTTATCTAGAGTATTAAAATAATAATCAAAATCAACAAAGGTACGTTTCTTTATAACATTGCTTATTGACTTGAATTCTTTTGATTTAAAAGTTAATAATGTTGCGGTTCTTGATCTTCCTTTTTGTTCACTCAAAAAATTCATAGCATTTAAACCGCCAGCTGAAACTGCAAAAACTTTATCTATTTTTATATTTGTATCTAGTAGTGCGTCTAATATGGCAGTTGTGAATATTCCTCTTGCGCCCCCACCTTGTAGAACTAATGCAATTTTCATGTATTTATAATACATTTTTGAATTATTTTTTTCAAAAATATCTAATACATTAAAAATCGAAAAATAGGAGAAAAATTTAGCGAGCTCTTTAACTATTAATTATGTGTCAATAAAAGTGATAAAATAGTAAGCGAAGAAAATAAGACTTAGAGGTTTGGATGATGAAAAATTTTGTTGGTAAAATGTTAAATATTGCAGGCATTGTTGGTTTAGTGTTGATCAATTGTTTTATTTGTATTTTTTTCTTTCTCACATTAGCAACCGGTAAAACAATATTAGGTGATTTTTCAGATTTAAAGTTAAATGCAACTAAATCGTATTATTTACTCCCAATTATTTCGTTTTGTGTTTATATAGTTTTTTTAATAATTTTTATAATCATTGATTTTAGATGTTTAGTAAGTAATCAAATAATTAAATTAACATTTATTTTTTCAATTATATTTATGCTTTATTCTATTATGATTTGCTTTGTAATTGTGCAGCAAAGATATGTGCAAGGACTTGAAAATCCTGGCGTAGATTTAATGTTTATTTATTGGTGTGGTGGAATAGCTATATTTTTCTCGGCGTTAATTATGGTTGGAAATGCACTAAAATTAAGAAGGTCATAATTATGAGTACAAAAGTTTTAAATAAAAATCAACTTGAAAGAATGCCGGATTACCTCGCTGTCATTAAAGACCTAAAAGGTAGAGGATATAAATTTATAAGTTGCCAAGAAGTTGCTGATATTTTGAATTTAAATCGAGAGCAAGTTAAAAAAGATATTGCTGTTGTTTCTACTAAAAGTGGGATTCCAAATAAAGGTAGAGATATAAATCAACTTATCATGGATATTGAAAATGTTCTTGGTTATGACGACATTCATAATGCAATCTTGATTGGTGTTGGCGATCTTGGAAGAGCATTATTAAAATATCAGGGCTTTAGAGAATATGGTTTAAAAATTGTTGGGGCATTTGATAATAATGAAGAACTTATTGGGAAACTAATTAATGATATTAGAATTAGAGATGTTAAAACACTACCAAAAGTTTTTAATGATTATAATGCAAAAATAGGCATTATTTGTGTTCCAAAAGAATATGCTCAAGGAATAGCTGATGTATTAGTTGAGTCTGGTGCTTTAGCAATATGGAATTTTGCACCTACTAATTTAATTTTAAAAAAGAAAGATGTAATAATTAGCAATACAAATATGGCTACAAGTTTATCTGTTTTATCTCATCAGCTTTATTTAATGAAAAAGAAAAGTGCAGATAATTTAGAAAAGAATAGAATATAGATTGGAGATAAGTTATGGGGAAAGAATTTAGGGATTTAATTACAAAAAAAGAAAAGGATGCAAATGTATTTATTTGTGGAATACCTTTTGATGCAAATGCTTCAGTAGGAAAAGGAGCTGCAAGAGCTCCTCAAGTATTAAGAGAGTTGTCATATTATTTACCTGCCCTTGATATGGTTGGTAATGATTTAACAAAAGTTAAAATTTATGATTGTGGAGATTATAGTGGGCTTGACTTTAATAAACTTACTACTGATTTACAATTTAATTTTTTAAGTAAAAAAGGTTTTCATGTGATTTTAGGCGGAGACCATTCAATTGCTATTGCAAGCGAAAGAGCTTTTTATTGTAAATGTTTAAAAGAAAATAAAGAGCCTGTTATTATTCATATTGATGCACACCCAGATATTTGTGATGTTTATGAAGATTCAAAATATTCACATGCATGCCCAAATTATCGCGCTCTTGAATATGGTTATGATGAAAAAAATATCACCTTAATTGGTGTAAGAGGTTTTGAGTCTCAAGAAATTGATATTTTAAAAAAGCATAAAAATATTGATGTATTTAAAGCGGTTGATGTTAAAAAGTTAGGTGTTGATAAATTAATAGAATATTTGCTTAAAAAATATTCTGACAAAAAATATTTAATATATCTTTCTTATGATATTGATGCAAATGATCCAGCATATGCTCCTGGAACCGGAACACCTGAAGCTTTTGGTTTAACTAATTTTGAAACAGTTACTTTAATTAGTGGCATTATTGCTGGTTTAAATGTTGATACAATGGATATGGTTGAAATTGCTCCACCATTAGATGTAAACAATATTACAAGTTGGTTAGGTTTAAAAACATTGTATGAAGTCTTTTCAACTTTAATAAAAACTAAAAAAATTTAGTTTATGGAATGGGAAGATTTATTTAAAGAAGTTAAAAGTAAAGATTATTCAAAAAAATTGAATTCTTTTTTAGATGAAGAATATAAAAATAAAGTAGTTTATCCGCCAAGGAATTTACTATTTAATGCTTTTAAATTAACGCCTTATGAAAATATAAAAGTAGTTATTTTAGGACAAGATCCATATCATGAACCAAAACAAGCTATGGGACTTGCTTTTAGTGTTCCAAAAGGTGTTGATTTACCACCATCTTTACAAAACATTTATAAAGAAATTGGAAATGAGTATGGTGTTAATTTATTAAATAAATCTGGAGATTTAACTTATCTAGCAAAACAAGGTGTCCTTCTTTTAAACCCAATTTTATCGGTTGTCGAACATAGACCATTAAGTCATAAATGTGTAGAATATGATCTTTTTTTCAAGGACGTGATGAGTTTTCTTAATGAACACGAAAATCCTATCATTTATATGCTTTGGGGAAATAATGCAAGAATTTATAAAAAATATATAACAAATAAAAAGCATCTAATATTAGAAAGTGTTCACCCATCGCCATTAAGTGCAAATAGGGGCGGATGGTTTGGTAATAACCATTTTAAATTAGCTAATGATTTTTTAAGAAAAAATAATATAAAAGAAATTGAATGGTTGCCTAATGCTGATTTTTAATGAAAAATTTTTAAAATAAGTGTATAAACTTTATGGGTGCTTAGAGAACTAGGCTGAGATAAGCGTGAAACTCGCTTGGACCTTACCTGATCTAGATAATGCTAGCGTAGGAATTCTTTTATGATTTGCTACCCATTATCAGGTAGTTTTTTTGTAAAAGGAGAACTTAAATGAAGACTTTTTTTAAAAAATGTTGGCCTGATATTGTCTATTTATTATTGGCCATCGTATTGGTCGTTTTAACGTTTGTACCAATGTACAATATTGTTATTGAAAACTTGAATGATGAAAAAGAATATTTTGTTTTTTCAATATTTGATTTTATTTTTGGAGCAAATATTCTTACTTCTTCGTTTGATGGAAACATAATTTTAATGGTTGTATATTCTTTATTTTTTATTGGAATAATTTTATATATAATTCAGCTTTTTATTAACAAAGATAATGAAAATGTTCGCTTAGTTCTTAATAGCATCACTTGTGCACTCAATATTATTTTTATGATTGCATTGCTTTTTGCATATGTTTATGTGCCTTTAATGAATGCTAATTTAAGTGCTGTCCAAGGATTTAAAAAGATAGAACCTATTGGTTGGTCCTATTGTTTGTTCATGATTTCAAATATAGTTATGATATTAATTTTGTTAAGGAAAACAGCTTTTCAAGCAAAATTTTCCATATATGAAATTAGTGAAATCGCTATTTTTTGTGCGCTTGCTTTGGTGCTTGATAAAGTAAAAATTCCCGTAGGAGCAACTGGCGGATCCATAAATGCGAGTGCAGTACCATTATTTATAATTTCTATACGTTATGGGCCTTTAAAAGGGTTGTTTGCTTCTAGTTTTGTTTTTGGATTAATTTCTTGTTTGTTAGATGGCTATGGGATACAAACCTATCCTTTTGATTATTTAATAGCTTTTTCAGGATATGCTAGTGTTGGATTTTTTATGAACTTGTTTGAAAAACATGTAATAAAAGGTAGAGAAAACATTGAATTTGCATGTATTTGCTTATCGTTTGTTTTGGGCGCATTTGTAAGTTTTCTTACACGTATGCTAGGTTCTAGCATTTCATCCATGATTTTTTATGAATATAGTTTTGGTGCTGCTTTACTTTACAATTTAACATATATTCCATTAAGTGTTTTTGGATGCATGGTTATTGCTTTAGTTCTTGCTAAACCAATACAAGTTATTAATAACAAATTTCCTGTCAAATAGTGTTTCAAATAAACACTATTTTTTTATTAGAAAATAAAATAGAATATATACAATATTTTGATAGGAGTATTTTATTATGGGATTAAGGAAAAATGAGCCATTAAAAGAAGAAGTGGCTGAAGAAAAAATAGAATCTGGAGTTAATGAAAATAAAGTTGTGGCCGATCATAAAGATGTAGGTGCAAAAAAGATAATTAAGACAGAAGATGATATTAAATTTGAAGAAGATATAAACAATAAAAGAAAAGAATATAAAGCTTATGCTGATAAACAAAGAAAAATTAACATTATAATTTCTTCAATTGTTGCTGTTGTAATAATTGCTGCTTTTATTTGCATGATTAATTTATCAAGCAAATATACATGGGTTTTGTATGTATGTCTTGGAGTTATGATTCTTGTTTTAGGTGGAACATATTTCGCAAGCAATAAAATGAAGAAGAATTTGATAGCAAAATCTGAAGTTTACATTGATTACCTTTATGAAAAATGTGGTCAATATGTTTATGATGATAAAGATGTTAAAAATCTTATTGTTACACCAAAAGGTTCTTTAGAAGATAAATGGTTTTTAGAAGCACATTTCTATAAAGATATTGTTAATACAAAGGGAAGAAATTTTTCACATTTTGAATATAAGGGTGTTGAAGTTGATTCATGTGATTTAGCTGCTAATATCAAAATAAAAGGAAAATTATCACCAAAATTTTTAGGTAGATATTATTCATTTAAAGCAAATAACAAAACTAATGGAAAAGTTACAATTTTTCAACTTAAAGGTGGTTCATTAAGTGTTCCTTTAGATGACATTGATGATCTTAAATTAGTAGAAGGAAACGATAAATATTGCATCTATTCTAATGATACTAATGTAAAAAAAGTTTTGAATACGCGAGTTATTAAGGAATTAGAAAAATTTAAAATTGTTGATCCTTTAATTGATGTTATTTTTAGTGTTAAAGATAATTTAATTTCATTAGGTATTGATTATGCTGATGAATTTTTAAATATTCCTGTTGATAGCGATTTCTCAATTAAAAATACTAAAATATCAAAAGAAGATTTTAAGAAAGTAGTTAATGTATTGGATACTTTTTTACAATCCAACAAAAACGCTGAAACAAAAGAAGATAATAAATAAGACTTTAGCGATTAAATAAAGAGGTTTTTATTATGGATTCGTTAAAGGGCAAATGGATAGAAGTACAAGGCTATAAACATGATGGTAGAATGCATCGTATATGGGATGCTGTTTTAGTCACGCAAGAAACCGATGATTATATTGTAGTTGCAAGTAATAGAACAAAAGTTATAGAGCATGATTTTAGAATTTGGCATACAAAAGAGCCTGCAATTATGATTTATTTTAAAAATTATTGGTTTAATGTAATTGCAATGATGAAAGATGTTGGAATAACCTACTACGTGAATCTTGCCTCTCCTTTTGTTATTGATAAAGGTGTAGTTAAATATATCGATTATGATCTTGATATGAAACTATTCCCTAATAATCAAATTAAGATTATTGATGTTAGAGAATATGCATATCATAGGAAGAAATATGGATATAGTGATGAAATTGATGAGATTTTAAGATATAACTTAAAATCTATTAAAGATATGATGCTTGCAAAAGAATTTCCTTTTGATAATAAAACAATTGAAAAATTTTATAATGATTTTTTAGAAATGTCCAAAAAGAGGAAAGATAAATGAAAATTGAATTATTTACCAATAAAAAGGAAGAAACAATTTCTTTAGGTGAAGAAATAAGTAGATTTTTAGTTAAAGGGGATGTTTTACTCCTAAAAGGAGATTTAGGGGCTGGGAAAACTACGTTTGTTAAAGGCGTTGGTCAAGGTTTAGGAATAAAAGATGAAATAAATTCCCCTACATTTAATATTCTTAAATGTTATTTTAATAAACCATTACCTTTATATCATATTGATGCTTATAGGCTTGAAGATGTTTCAAGCGAAAATAAAAATATAGGGCTTGATGAAGTTATTGATGGTGATGGAATTTGCGTCATTGAATGGCCAATGTTTATTAAAGAATTTATAGATTTTAAAAAAACATTAGATGTAACAATTCATTCTATAAATGAAAATAAAAGAAATATTATTATTGAAACAAAGAATGAAGAACATTTTAAAAAGTTATTTGACTTTTTGGGGAATAAAAAATGAATACACTTTTATTAGATTCAACTTATAAAGATTTAAATGTTGGGCTTAATGTTGATAATAATATGCATGAAATCAGTTATGAATGTTTTCAAAGACAATCAGAATTAATGATTTCTGAAATAGAAAAAATATTGAATGAAAATAATGTTAAACCTAAAGAAATTAATGAGATTGTTGTTACTCATGGACCTGGAAGTTTTACAGGTTTAAGAATTGCTTTAACAATAGCTAAAGTATATTGTTATGCCGTTAAATGTCCTTGTTTTTCATTATCTAGTTTAAATGTTTTAATGAAAAAAGATAGTCCTTCAATTTGTTTAATTAATGCTAGAAGTGGTAGAAGTTATTTTGGCGTCTATGAAAATAATAAAGTGATTGAAGAAGATCAAATATTAAGTAACGAAAAAGTTTTAGAATATATCAAGCTTCATCCTAATTATGCTGTTTGTGGAGAAACAAATTATCTAGGGATTGAAGGATATAAGGCAAATATATTAGAAAATATGTATTTTTTAAAAAATGATTCAAATAAAGTAAAAGACATTTTTACTTTAAAGGCCGTTTATTTAAAGGATTAATATGCAAATTAGGAAAGCAACAATTGAGGATGTCGATGAAATATTTTCTATGGAATCTTTATTTGCAAGTCCATATAAAAAAGAAGCTATTAAATATGAAATGTTAGAAAACCCAACAAGCAATATTTTAGTAGCCACAAGCGATGATTCAAAAATCGTTTATGGTTTTATTGATTTTTGGATTACATTTGATTCTGCAACAATTTGTCAACTTGCAGTTAAAAATGAATATCAAAACAAAGGAATTGCAAGTATGCTTCTTAATGAATCATATATGATTTTAAGGGCTAATGATGTACTTTTTTATACGCTTGAAGTAAGAGAAAGTAATGTGAAAGCTATTAATTTATATAAGAAACATGGTTTTGTAAAAGTTGTTGTAAAAGAACAATATTACTCCAATGGGGAGAATGCAATTTATATGATGAAAGGATTAAATTAGTATGGATAAAGACATAATTATTTTAGCGTTAGAATCATCTTGTGATGAAACGGCTTGTGCTATTATCAAAAACAATGAATTAATTAGTAATATAGTTTCTACACAAATTGAAATGCATAAAAAATATGGTGGGGTTATGCCTGAAATTGCCTCAAGACTTCACCTTGAAAATATTTTGTTTGTAATAAATGAAGCTTTAGAAAAAGCAAACATAAAGTTGGATGATTTAACTGCTATTGCTGTTACAAGAGGTCCAGGATTAATTGGAGCTCTTCATGTAGGATTGCAAGCCGCTAAAACACTTGCACTTGTATTAAATATACCTTTAATTCCTGTTCATCATTTATGTGGTCATATTTATGCTAATGAATATGTTAATTCTTTGAAATTCCCATTACTTGCTGTAGTTGTAAGTGGTGGAAATACAGAACTTGTATATATGAAAAAACATTTAGACTTTGAAATAATTGGTGAAACTAAGGATGATGCAATTGGTGAATCGTTTGACAAAGTTGCTAGAGTTTTAGGACTTCCTTATCCTGGTGGAATTCCTATTGATAAATTAGCAAAACTTGGAAATCACACATATAATTTGCCAATGCCTATGCATGATGGAAGTTTGAATTTTTCCTATAGTGGACTTAAAACCGCAGTTATAAATATAGTTCATAATATGGAAAGCAAAGGCGAAAAAGTAAATGTGAATGATATGTGTAGGTCTTTTGAAGATGTAGCTGTTGGCGAAATAATTGATAGGGTTAAAAGGGCGACTAAGGAATATGATTTCAAGCAAGTTGTTTTAGCTGGCGGAGTTAGTGCTAATAGTTATCTAAGAGAAGAAATTGTACGTATATTTAAAAATACTGATATTGAGGTAATTATTCCACCAATTTGGTGCACAACGGATAATGCTGCTATGATAGCAAAAGTTGGAAGATATTTATATGATGAAAAAATATTTGCAAAATTGAATATAGGTGTCGATCCATCTTGGAAGATTGAAGATTATAGAAATTTTTAATTGTAGTATAATAGGAAAATGAGTGGAGGGGTTTATGGAAAGAGAATTAAGCGTTAGAAAGTTATATCTTGGAATAGAGGATAAGAAAATCATAGATGGTGATATTATAAGCATGTATGGTTGGGTAAAATCTGCAAGAAATAATGGCAGTGTTGGTTTTATAGAGTTTAATGATGGAACTCACTTTAAAGGCGTTCAATTAGTATTTGTTAAAGAATCTAATTGTTTTGAATGTGCTTCTAAAATCAAATATGGTTCTTCAATAAAATTTGAAGGTAAAGTAAAACTAACTCCAAATATGCCACAACCATTTGAAATAGAACTTATTAATATTGAACTTGTTGGTGATTGTGCAGAAGATTATCCACTTCAAAAGAAAAAACATAGTTTTGAATTTTTAAGAGATATTTGTTATTTAAGACCACGTGCCAATACATTTCAAGCATTATATCGCGTAAGAAATACTTTAGCTTATGCTGTTCATAAATATTTTCAAGAACATGGATTTATGTATATCCATACACCAATTTTAACTGCAAATGATGCAGAAGGTGCTGGAGAAGTATTTAAGGTTGTAGTTGACCCAAAACATCCAGATGATTTCTTTAAAGCAAAAGCTGTTTTAACGGTTAGCGGACAATTACATGTTGAACCTTTTGCGTTAGCATTTAGAGATGTTTACACTTTTGGTCCTACTTTTAGAGCTGAAAATAGTAATACCCCAAGACACGCAAATGAATTTTGGATGATTGAACCTGAACTTGCTTTTGCTGATCTTAACGACGATATGGATTGTATTGAATCTTGTTTAAAATTTGTTATTCAATATGTTTTAGATAATTGTAAAGACGAAATGAAATTTTTTGATTCTTTTATTGAAAAAGGGACAATTGAAAAACTTACTAAAGTTATTGGAACCCCATTTAGAAAAATGACTTATACAGAAGGAATTGAACATTTATTAAAAGCAAAAAAGGCCGGACACAAATTTGAATACGATAATATTTTCTGGGGAATGGATTTACAAAGTGAACACGAACGTTATTTAACTGAAGAAGTTGTTAAAGGACCAATGTTCTTAACTGATTTCCCAAAAGATATTAAAGCATTTTATATGAAACGTAATAGTGATGGTAAAACTGTCGCTGCTTGTGATTTACTTGTTCCAAATGAAGGAGAAATTGTTGGCGGTTCGCAAAGAGAAGATGATTATGAAGTTTTAAAAGATATTATGGTAGACAAAGGAAATGCTGAAGAACTTGAGTGGTATCTTAATTTACGAAAATATGGTGGATGTCCTCATTCAGGATTTGGTATTGGATTTGATAGATTATTAATGTATATTACAGGTATGAAAAACATTCGTGATACTGAACCATATCCACGTGTTCCAGGGAGTTTAAAATATTAACATGCAAAATTTGGAAAGAAAAAAAGAAATACTTACTCCAAAAGTTGATGAAACAGGTAGTGTAGCTATTAAAAGAGCAACTGTTGAAGTAGAAAGAATGGAAGAGCAAATTGATCCTGCAATTCTTGAACAAAAACAAAAAGCTCGTAAAAGAGCAATAATTGCTTTTGGAATTATAAACGTAATTTTATTTGGTATTATTATTTGGCAGGTTGTAACTATATTCGCAAATATAATTAAAGAATTTGGAAATTTATAATTGAAAAAGAATGGCTTAAACCATTCTTTTTCAATTACAATTTTTACGAATTTAAATCGGTTTTATTTTGCTCATTATTTTCTTGATTTGGATGGGCATTTATTTTATTCATATTATAAAAGTGAGTTATGTCGATTTGAGAAAGATCTTTGCTGTAAATTGAATTCTTTAAAGTTCTTATTCTATTAAATCTTGCAATATATGCTTGAACATTAACTAAGAACCATACAATCGAAACAAAACCAAATATGAAAATAAAATAATTAATAATCGCAGGCCATTCTACAAAATGAGGTGTATTAGCTATTTCGATTCCAGCAAATCCTAGTGGTGGTACATAATTAACATGAGAGAAATCAAATAGATAAAACAAAGATAAAATTCCAGTTTTAGTATCGAAAATAGACTGATTCCAATTGCCACTAATAGAGTGGTATATTAACCAAATTAAAAACGAAATTAATCCAAGAATTAATGGAGTAATTGTCGCTCTAAAAAAGCAAATTTTATTTTTTAATCTTGCAATTTTAGCGAACTCAGAAGGATTATCACAAACTCTTGAAATAATTAAATTTGTCATATATCTATCGACTTTTTCGCCTTGTTTCTTCATTGTTAATTCAATTAATTTTCCTAGTAAACCAAGTATTAAAAAAATGATTATTAAGACAATTAAAATAATTGCCAAAATTGAAAGTGCGGTTTTTGTTTTTTCACTCATGAGAACAAAGCAAATCTTATTCATTATTAGTACCGCCTTCTTTTTGTTCGATTTGTTTTGCCGAATAGTCTAAAACATCTCGATTATTGTTTTGCAAAGAATTCAAATTTTGTCCAATTGGTTGACCATTTATATTTAAGTTGAATGTAACCCCTTGCTGTGGTTGTTGTTGCATTTGTTGTGGTTCTGAAAAATCTCTAGCAGCATTTAAGATATTTTGTGCTTTTATGTCTTCTTCTAAAGTTAAACCAGTTGGTTTTCCTTGAAAAAATAATACTATTGTTCTAAAAAACATGATTATCCATACAATTAAAAGATAAATTCCATAACTTATAAAAAAACAAATTCCTAATGGAATTAAAAATAAGTATATAAATCCTTTTCCAAGTAGTTTAAATAGATCTTTCATTTTTATTTTGATTGTCTTTTTTTAAAGAGACATACAATAAGTATATATTACAAATCAAACTCATACAAATGCCAAATATTGAAAACATTGAAATTGCATTTAAAATTTCGAGATGCTTTAAAGAAAAAACAAAAATCATCCATGTAGCAATAATTATAAATGAAGTAACCAATGAAAAAATTAAAATATTTTTTTTGATTAATGGAATAACAATAAGAATAGTAGAAACTATTGAAACAGCGAGAAATATATATGAAATTTTAAACGAGTTCATAAATGAACATAGTATCGTAAGACATGAACTTAAATTAGAAACAGCACTTAATATCATAGAAATTTCTGAAAAAAAGTTGATTTTATATCCGAGTTTTTCTAATTCACCTTTTGTAATAATAAATACAATTAGCATTTCAAAAGAGCATAAAATAAATATAGCCCCATAAATTAAAAGATGAATATTTTCTAAATTTTTCAAAGCTAAAATTGTTAATATTGAATCAATCGTATTTATGCTATAAATAAAATCAATAATTGGAATCATTGAAATTTTTGTAATAAATAAAATAACAACCGAAGTAAAGTATGAAAGCACACCATCTTTATCTAAATCTATAAATAAAGAGAAGAAAAAGCCTTGAAGTAATGCGGGGAGAAGATATAACAAAGTTGATGTTAAATCTTGCAAAGAAAAACAAATTGCGAGTCCAAAACTTATTGCGAAATAGATAGGGAAATATCTTTTTTTTGTGTGAATACAATATAAAGTAGAAATTAAAGGCAAAAACAAAATTAAAATGAAACCAGATAGTGGTAAATAAGTTGAGAAAATAGTGATAAGTAAATTCAAAGAAACAAATAAGGCCATAAATGGTATGGTCGATTTTAGATCGCTTTTCTTATTTAATATTTTCATGATTTTATTCTACTATTTTTTTGGTTTTCTTGTATATAAAACGATACTAAAATGATATAATTTTAGGGCTTATGAATTACAAAGATGAATTAAATGAAAACCAATATAAAGCCGTTACAAGTGATGCCCAATTTTTAAGAATTATTGCAGGAGCTGGTAGTGGTAAAACAAGAGTTTTAACTTATAGAATTGCATATTTAATTGAACAAATGCATGTGTATCCTAATAAAATTTTGGCAATTACATTTACAAACAAAGTTGCTAAAGAGATGAAAGAAAGAACAATGAAATTATTACCTGATTATGATTTAAAGGGACTTTCGATTTCGACCTTTCATTCTTTTTGTGCACGTTTTTTAAGATCGGAAATTTCTGAATTAGGATTTCCTCAAAACTTTTTTATTATGGATGATACCGATTCATTACAATTAATAAAAAATATTGGTGAAACTTTTGGATATAAAAGAACCGATGAAAATAATACAGAAGCTTACGATTTTATTAAAAAACAAAAATGTTATGGAAGACTTCCAAGTGATTGTGAAAAAATGGAAAGTTTGCGTCTTAAATCACTTTTTATAAGATATTTTAAAGAATACGAAAGAAGAAAAAATGAATTATATCAATTAGATTTTGATGATTTGTTAATCTATACGATAAAAATCCTTGAGACAAATGATTTAATAAGAGATAAATGGATTAATAAATTTAATCATATTTTAATTGATGAATTTCAAGATACTAACGACCTTCAATTTAAATTATTAACCCTATTAACTGATTCTCATTCCAATGTTTATGTTGTTGGCGATCCTGATCAAACGATTTATACATGGCGTGGTGCTAATCAAGATATAATTATGCGTTTTGGAGAGATCTATTCACCTTTAACAACTATTGCTCTAGAAGAAAATTATCGTTCGACACCAAACATTTTAAATATTTCAAATCAATTAATTTCACATAATCCCGGTAGATTTGATAAAAATTTATATACTTCTCAACCTAAAGGAGCTGAAGTTTCATTAAAAAATTTTGCTAATGCTATAAATGAAGCTTATTATATTGCAAACAAAATTTATGAAATAAAAATTAGAAATAAAAATGTAAAATATTCTGATATTGCTGTTCTTTTTAGATCTGTATATCTTACACAAAAACTTGAAAATGTTTTGGTTGCTAAACAAATCCCATATAAAGTTTATGGTTCTTTAAAATTTTATGCTCGTGCTGAAGTTAAAGATTGTTTAGCCTATTTTAAACTTATTGTAAATGAGGATGATGATATTTCATTTGAAAGAATTATAAATGTTCCTAGAAGAGGAATAGGCGATAAAACGTTGGCAATTTTGAAATTAGAAGCAGAAAGTAATCATGTTTCAATGATCAAATACTTAAAAAATCTACATAAATATGATTCAAAATTGCCAACATCCCTTGTTTCAAAATTAGAACCACTATTTGGAATGATGGACCATACAAGAGAAAAGATTCAAGCAAACGAAGAAGCGTATAGCGAAATTCTTGATGAATTTATTACAGATATTAAATATAAAGATTTTCTCGAAGAAAAAGATGAGACTAAAGATAAAGTGCTAAACGTTGTTGCATTGATTAATGATGTTAGAGATTATTTAAAAGATAACCCTGAAAGTAATTTTGATGAATATTTACAAAATGTAACTTTGTATAGCGCACAAGATGATATTGATAATAGCGACTCAGTTTCTTTAATGACCGTTCATACTGCCAAAGGACTTGAGTTTGATTATGTGTTTATTATGGGTCTTGAGGAAGGCGTTTTTCCAAATAATAGAGCTCTTTTAGAAAGCCCAAAAGCAATAGAAGAAGAAAGAAGGCTTGCTTATGTTGCATGTACTAGAGCAAAGAAAGAATTGTATTTAAGTTACAATACTGGATATAGTTTTGTTAGTAGAGCCGATTCACAACCATCAAGATTTATAAAAGAAATGGGTTTAAAAGTAGATGTTTATTCTTTTGGAAGCAACAATTCTTCATCTTCAAATGCAGAAGATTCTAGAAAGTATTATTATCAAAATACTTCAAATAGCACAGGAAACTTAGGCACTTTAAATTTGAAAAATGATATTGTTTGGCATGTTGGTGATACGGCAGTTCATCAAAGTTTTGGAGAAGGAGAAGTTTTAACTGTTGAAGGCGATATTATAACTGTTAATTTTAAAGATTTTGGTGTTAAAAAATTGATTGGAAGTCATCCAAAATTATCCAGAAAAGAAAAGGTTGGGCACTAATATGGATTTTGTAGAAGCAAAATTTAAACATAAAGAACTTGTCAAATTATTAGAAAAATATTCACATGAATATTATGTTTTAGATAATCCATCGGTAACTGATGAAGAATATGATAGTAAATATCAAGAATTAGAAGCTATTGAAAGAGAATTTCCAGAATTAATTACAAGAAATTCCCCAACTCAAAGAATTGGTGGAACAGTTTTAAAAGGATTTAAGAAAATTACGCATGAAAGACAAATGATGTCTTTAGCTGATGTATTTAATGAAGAAGAACTTTTAGATTGGAATAAAAAGACTTGTGAAAGTGTTGCAAAAAAAGAAATTACATATTGCGCAGAACTTAAAATAGATGGTTTAGCTATGTCTCTAGTTTATGAAAATGGGGAACTACAATATTGTGCAACAAGAGGTGATGGAACTGTTGGAGAAGACGTTACAACAAATGTTTTGACAATTCCTTCAATTCCAACACATATAGATCTTCCTGGGCATGTTGAAGTTCGAGGTGAAGTTTATATGCCAAAGAAATCTTTAGATGAATTAAATAAAGAAAGAGAAAAAAATGGCGAACCACTTTTAGCAAATGCTAGAAATGCAGCTGCTGGTTCAATTCGTAATCTTGATAGCTCAATTGCTAAATCAAGAAAACTTGATGCATGGTGGTATTATTTTACAAATGCTGAAGATTATGGCATAAAAACCCATTATGACTCGCTTAAAAAGTTAGATGAATTAGGTTTTAAAACAAATCCAAATCGAAGACTTGTCACTGGAGAGAAAGAAATTCTTGCATATATTGAAGAATTCACTAAAAAAAGAAATGAATTGCCTTATGATATCGATGGAATTGTTTTAAAAACTAATGATTTTTCTTTATATGAAATTTTAGGAAACACTGCTAAAACACCTAAATGGGCAATAGCATATAAATTCCCACCTGAAGAAGTTATCACGAAATTAAAAGATATTGTTTATACAGTTGGTAGAACTGGGAAAATTACTCCTAATGCAGTTTTAGAACCAATTAGAGTCGCAGGTTCTACAGTGCAAAGAGCAACTTTGCATAATGAAGATTTTGTTAATGAAAAGGGTTTAAAAATTGGAGATTATGTTGTTTTAAGAAAAGCCGGAGATATTATTCCGGAAGTTGTAAAACCTGTAATTTCTAGAAGAACCGGAGAAGAAAAAGAATTTAAAATGATTTTAAATTGTCCAGAATGTGGCACCCCTCTTGTTAAAGTTGAAAATATGCATTTTTGTCCAAACGAAAATTGCCCTTCTAGGAGTATAGAGAGTTTAATCCATTTTGCTTCTAAAGATGCAATGGATATTGAAGGACTTGGTGAAAAAACTTGTGAAGAATTTTTTGCACAAGGGTTTATTACGGATATTGTCTCTATATTCTTGCTTAAGGATCATAAAGATGAACTTATAAATATTGATGGTTGGAGTGATAAATCGGTAAATAATCTCCTTGATTCAATAGAAATTTGTAAGAAAAATTCGTTAGAGAGATTATTATTTGGTTTAGGAATTAATGAAGTTGGTACAAAGATGGCTAAAGAATTAGCTAAGTTTTATAAAACAATAGATGCTTTAATGAATGCTTCAGTTGATGATTTGCTTAAATTAAGTGATATTGGCGAAGTTGTTGCAAATTCTATATATACATTTTTTAGAAATGAAAAGAATTTAGAAACAATTAAAAAACTTGAAGAATTTAATGTAAATACAAAATATTTAGGAAATAGTAATGTAAATGAAAGTAGTTTCTTCTACAATAAAACAGTGGTTCTTACAGGAACTTTAGAGACTTATGGTAGAAGAGAATGTACTTCTTTATTAGAAGATTTAGGTGCACATGTTAGTGGTTCAGTATCAAAATTAACGGATTATGTTATTGCTGGAAATGAAGCGGGAAGTAAACTTACAAAAGCACAAAATTTAGGAATCAAAGTTCTTAATGAACAAGAATTTTTAGATATTTTGAAAGGAGAAAAGAGTGAATAAAGTAAATAAGGAAATTTTAAAAGATGCTGCTAATCGTTTGCTTTTTGATATGAGCGATGAAGAATATGATACTCTTTTAGATGAATTTGATATTATTAATGAACAATTTGGTCTTATAGGAAAAATTGAAGGGGTTGATGATGCAATTCCTATGACTTTTCCTTTTGAAGTAACAATTGATGTTTTAAGAGATGATGAACCAATCACTCCTCTTAAAAAAGAAGATGTTTTAAAAAATGCAGGAAGTGTGCAAGATGGACAAATTAAACTTCCAAAGGTAATTTAATTATGAACTATTTAGATAAAACAATTTTTGAAATTCACGAAGCCTTAGTAAATAAGAAAATTACTATTGTTGAGCTTACTAAAGAAGCTTTAAAAAGAGCTCATGAAAACAAAGAAAATGCATTTGAAATTATTCTTGATGATTTAGCTTTAAAAAAAGCCCAAGAAGAAGATGAAAAGGGTATTGAAAAGGATAACTATTTCTATGGCATTCCCTATGTTGCAAAAGATAATTTTTCAACAAAAGATATCGAAACAACTGGAAGTAGCAATATTTTAAATGGTTATATCCCACTTTTTGATGCTACAGTTATTAAATATTTAAATGAAGCTGGTGCAATTTTAATTGCAAAAGCAACATTAGATGAGTTAGCAATGGGAGGAACTGGAACTTCTGGTCACAAAGGGATTACATATAATCCATATGATAAAAATCATGAATATATGATTGGCGGTTCGAGCTGTGGAAGTGCTGTGTCAGTTTGTGCAGGAATTGTTCCTTTTGCATTAGGAAGTGATACAGGAGATTCTGTTAGAAAGCCTGCAAGTAATGCTGGTCTTGTTGGCTTTAAACCAACTTGGGGATTAATTTCAAGATATGGATTATTTCCATTTGCCCCTTCTATGGATCATGTCGCTTATTTTACTAAATCAGTTGAAGAAAGTGCACTTGTCTTAAATTTACTTGCAAAACACGACGATAATGACGCAACAAATTCATATAAGATAAGACCTGATTATTTAAAAAATTTAAATAAAAATGTTAAAGGAAAGAAAATTGCAGTTATTAAAGAAATTTACGACGCAATAAGTGATGACGTGTTAAATAAAAAATTTAATGAATCTTTAGAGTATCTTAAAAAACAAGGTGCCATAATTGATTTTGTTTCGATGAATAAGGAACTTTTAACTTCTATATATCCTGTTTATTTTATTATTAGTTGCGCAGAAGCAACTTCAAATAATGCAAATTTGGATGGTATTAAGTTTGGTCCTAATTATGGCGGAAAAACATATCAAGAAGTTATGTATAACGCAAGAACGAATGGTTTCTCGCCATTAATTAAGCGTAGATTTGTGATTGGTTCTTATTCTTTAATGAGTGCAAATCAGCATGATTTATTTTTAAGAGCTCAAAAAGCAAGAAAATTAATTGTTGATGCTTTTAATAAAGTTTTTGAAAAATATGATGCAATTTATTTGCTTGCTTCACCAAAAATTGCGCCAAAATTTAATGAGAATAGTGATAAATTATCTTCATCATATTTGATTGCTGATAATTATCTTGCATATGGTAATTTTGGTGGTTATCCATCAATCACAATTCCATTAGGATTTAAAAATGGAATGCCATTTGGTGCAAACATAACATCAAAACCTTTTGATGAAAAAAATGTTTTTGATATAGCATTAACCTTGGAAGATTTTACTGGTTTAAAGGGATTAGATATTAATACAAAGGAGGAGAGATAATATGAATTTTGAAGCTGTTATTGGTATAGAAACCCATATTGAAACAAATACAAAATCAAAGATGTTCTCTCCTGCTCCAAACAAAGCAGAACAAGAGCCTAATACGTTGGTTGCATTGCTTGATATGGCATATCCTGGAACAATGCCAAGAGTGAATAAGGAAGCTGTTAGAAAAGCTTTAAGAATAGCTCATGCTCTTCATATGACCATAGATGACACGCTTTATTTTGATCGTAAAAATTACTTTTATAGCGATTTGCCTAAAGGTTATCAAATTACTCAACAATATAGACCTATTGGGAAAGATGGATATGTTGAAATTGAAATAGATGGCAAGAAGAAAAGAATTGGAATTGAAAGAATGCACATGGAAGAAGACACATGTAAACAACTTCATTTTTCAAGTTATTCTTTATTAGATTATAATCGTGCTGGCGTTCCACTATTGGAAATAGTTACTCGCCCTGATATTAGAACCGGAGAAGAAGCAAGAAAATACGTTGAAAAGTTAAGAGAAATCGTGACTTTTGCTGATGTTAGTGATGGCAAGATGGAAAACGGAAGCATGAGATGCGATACTAACATTTCAATTAGACCATATGGCGAAACAAAATTTGGAACAAAAGTTGAAGTTAAAAATCTAAACTCGATTGTTGATATTGAAAAAGCATTGGATTATGAAATTAAAAGGCAATCAGAAGCTTTACTCACTGGCCATGAAGTTATTCAAGAGACAAGAAGATTTGATGAAGTCAAAAAAGAAACAGTTACAATGCGTGTAAAAACAGATGCTGTTGACTACAAGTATTTTTGCGAGCCAAATATTGTTCCAATACATTTATCAAAAGAGTTTATCGAAGATGCAATTAATACTTGTCCTGAATTATATGATGAGAAATTAGATAGATTCATTAAGGAATATGGCATCGAATTAAAAGATATTAAGATCCTTTTAAGTGATAAAAATCTTGCAACATATTTTGATGAATGTGCTAAATTCTCAAAACATTACCAATCGATTGCTAATTTCATAATTTCAAATGTTTTGTCTATTTTAAATAAAGAAAATCTTACGATTACTGAATTTAAGATTGAACCTAAATATATAAGTGAGCTTGTTGAATTGTTAGAAAACAATGAAATCAATTCTTCGCAAGGTAAAAAGATTTTCGAAAGAGTCGTAAAAGAAAATAAATCACCTTTAATTTTTAAAGAAGAAATGGGAGCAACTTTAATTAATGATGAAAGTAAAATTATTTCAATTATTCAAGAAATCATTAAAGAAAATCCTGGAATTGCTGAAAGTTTTAAAGCAGGAAATGGCCGATCACAAGGATTTGTTATGGGTCAACTTATGAAAAAGACACAAGGCAAAGTTGATCCAAAAATTGCTAGTAAATTGGTTGTTGAAGAACTTAATAAATAACTATTTGTATAAGTTTTTGGCTAAGCTCTTAAGTGAATCATCGCTTAAGAGCTTTTCAATATCGTTATAATTTTTAATTAAATGATTTTTTAAAAAGAAATGAGATTTGTTAATGATTTTATCTGTTTCGCATTCACTAACTTTATAGTGTTCATCTGTGGAACCATCTATTTCTTCCTCAATTAGTGTAATTAAACATCTTCTAAGTAATGATAATAGGCCTTCTTCTAGCCAATAGTCAAAATGAATAGTTGGTAATTGTGATTCATATGATTTGAACGTTAAAAATGCATATATGCCATCATTAGGGTTGTGCCATAAATCAACAAAACCATATGTGAATGCTTTGTTATTAATTGTTTGTAGATATGTAAATGCATCACTATTTATAATTGTTATTTTTTCTTTATTTTCAAATAAAGGGAAAAGCTTTGCTTTAAATAATTCAATTATTTTTTTGTTGTTTTCAATTATAGTTATATGTTTAACTTCATCTTTTAATGAACACATATATGCAAAATATCCCAAACCTAGTCCAAAGACAACTATATTTCCATTTGCATTTGCAATTGGTTTTTTCATTGTTTCAATCTCATTTGGATTTACACTCATCCAAATCTCATTATTTTCTAAAAGAGCTAAGAAATGATATGGTTTTTTGAAAAAACCGAGTTGTGTTATTTCTTGAAAATATTTTTTTTCATTTGTTTTTATATCATCAAACGGGAAGCCTTCGTATGGCAAATAAGATAAATACTTTAATTCTAAGTTATTTATTTTTTGTCCTTTAATTTTCATCTTTTTTACATATGGATTTTCTTCATATGTTTTTGTGTCTAGATATTTGATTCCAGGATAAATAAAATTTTCTCCAATAAAAACATTTTCTTTATTTTTCAAATCGATTTCCATCGTATCCATGAGTGCATAATAAAAAGCTTTTTCATCGTTGCAATTTTCAAAAGATGTAAAGAGATTAATATCAATATTGGTTCTATAATTTTCTAAATAATCCAGTAATAAATCGGCTATTGAAATATTAATATCTTTTGTTTCAAGTAATTTATTAAATTGTTTTAAATCGTTATTACTTAAAGAAATTTTCATACAAAAATTTATATCACTATAAATTTTGTTTTACAAATCAATTTTTTTGTTTTTATTTTATGAGACCACAAATAGTGGTAAAATATTTCTTGTTAACCGGAGGATTAATTCCTATGAAAAAAATAGATGTTAATGAACAAAGTATTAGTTCAGAAATGTATACTGATCTTGGCAGAAATTATTTTTCAAAACCATCAAATGTTATATTAAGACATGCTCTTTCTAAAACCGACATTCCAACTATTGTTAGTGATTCAAAAAATAGTGTTGAGACATTAAACAACTTTTCTAATGAAATCAAAACATTGCCTGTTGCTAATCAAAAAGGAAGCGGAAGATGTTGGATTTTTGCTGGCCTAAATATTTTAAGAGAAATTATTGCAAAAGAATGCAATTTAGAAAACTTTGAACTATCACAAAATTATGTTGCTTTTTTTGATAAACTTGAAAAATCAAATTATTTTTTAACATCAATCATTGATTTAATAGATTCAAAACCAGATGATAGAACATTTATGTATTTGCTTGATAATGGTGTTGGTGATGGTGGTCAATGGGATATGTTTAGAAATTTAGTTGTTAAATATGGTGTTGTTCCAAAATCTATTTTTGATGAAACATATCAATCAAGTTATACAAGATATAGTGACCAATTATTGAATTCTTATTTGAGACAATTTGCATATGAAGCTCAAAAATTAGCCCACCAAGGTAAGGATAAAGAAGTCCAAACTTTGAAAGACGAAACTTTAAACAAAATATATTCATTATTAGTTAATTGTTTTGGCGTTCCACCAACTGAATTTGATTTTGAGTATACTGATAAAGATAAAAAATATCATGTTGAAACAGGATATACTCCAAAGTCATTTTTCGAAAAATATATAGGCAATAAAATTGATGAATATGTTTCAATCATCAATTCGCCTACAACTGATAAGCCATTTATGAAATCTTATACAATTGATTATTTAGGAAATGTTGTAGAAGGTAAAATTGTTACACATTTAAACCTTCCTATGGAAAGAATTAAAGAATTAATTGTTGAGCAAATTAAAGGTGGAGATATTGTTTGGTTTGGTAGTGATGTTGGAGCTTATGGAGATAGAACGAATGGTATTTGGGATGACCAAGCATATGATTATATGTCAGCATTTTCATTTGATATTAAATTCGATAAAGCTGCAATGCTCGATTATAGGGCAAGTGCAATGAATCATGCAATGTGTTTGACTGGTGTAAATTTAAAAGGAAATGTACCAACTAAATGGAAAGTAGAAAATAGTTGGGGCGATTCAATTGGTAACAAAGGATACTTTATTATGTCTTCAAGTTGGTTTGATACATATGTATATCAAGCAGTTATTTTAAAGAAATATTTAACAGAAGATGAATTAACTGCCTATAATTCTAAGCCAATTGTTTTGAAACCTTGGGATCCAATGGGAACATTGGCGGATTAAGTTTGATTTAGGTGATGTTTTCTTGCATCACCTTTTTCTTAGAATTAAAGAATAATTTCTATATCTAAATTAAAATAAAAATTTAGCAAAAAAAGTACTTTTTAACTGAATAGTTGATTAAAAATATTATAA
>CAZSMV010000014.1:0-28830 GCA_964608215.1 uncultured Staphylococcaceae bacterium | reverse complement strand
ATTTGGCGCCCCCGAGCCGATTCGAACGGCCGACTTTCATCTTAGGAGGATGCTACTCTATCCGGGCTGAGTTACGGGGGCTAACGACATATATTCTACTTAAAAATTGAAATCAAATAAAGATATTTGATCTGTATCATTAAGTTTATCTAGACAATGCATTCTATCTAATTCCTTCATGACTTTATCAGCAATACCTGCACGTTTCATAAGATCATCTCTTGAAGAAAATGGTCTTTCCTTTCTTGCTTTAATAATTTCAAGACAGTTAGTTTCTCCCATACCATCTAAAACTTTAAATGGAGGTATTAATGCATTATTTTCTTTATCAACAATAAATTTAGTTGCATCACTCTTCTCTATGCTTATTGGTTCGATCTTGTATCCTCTTTCATACATTTCTAAAACAACATCTAATGTATCAATTAAAGCACTATCTTTTTCTTTAAAATCTATTTTGCTTTCTCTCTTTTCATTTAATTCTTGAAGTTTGTTATAACATCTATCAATTCCATTACACATTGAACTAATATCATAAGCATCACATCTTAAAGTAAAGAAACATGCATAATATTCAAGTGGATAATATACTTTAAAATAAGCAACTCTTAAAGCCATCATAACATAAGCTGTAGCGTGTCCTTTTGGGAAAAGATATTCAATTTTTTCACATGAATCAATGTAATATTGAGGAATATTATGAGCCAACATATCTTGAATCTGTGCTGGTGAAAGATGTTTGCCTTTCTTTCTAACAGTTTCCATAATAACGAAAGCATTATGTTTTTCAATTCCTTTAGAAATTAAGTAAACCATAATATCATCACGACAACCAATAACTCCTTTAAGATTTGCTACTTTATTTTTAATTAAATCTTCAGCATTTCCATTCCAAACATTAGTACCATGAGTGAGACCGCTAATAATAACTAAATCTTGGAAAGTTTTTGGCATTGCATCTCTTAAAACTTTTCTAACAAAATTAGTTCCAAATTCAGGAAGACCTAACGCACCATTATCCGGAGAAAGATATTGGTGTCTTAAATTTAAAGCATCATCAGTAGTAAAAAGAGATAAAACTTTTGGTTCAGCAAGAGGAATTGATTTAATATCAACGCCAGTTAAATCTGTGAGCATTTTTAAAGCTTGAGGATCAACGTGACCTAAAATATCAAGCTTTAAAAGTGTGTCATGCATACTAGTAAAATCAAAGTGTGTAGTTTTCCAAGCAGCGGTTACATCATCTGCAGGATATTGAATTGGAGTAAAGTCATTAATATCATAGCCATTAGGGACAACAACTATACCTGCTGGATGTTGACCAGTAGTTCTTTTTATTTCAACACAACCATAAGCTATTGATGCAATCTTGCTATTTTTAACTTTTGTATCAATTTCTTCTTTAGTGTAATGAAGATAATCTTCATAGTACTTTCTAACTAAACCAAATGCGGTTTTATATTGAACTGTACTTATAGTTCCAGCTCTATAAACATTATTTGCACCTAAGAAAACTTTTGTATATTCGTGTGCTGTTGATTGATAATCTGTTGGGAAATTTAAATCAATATCAGGAGTTTTATCAGCATCAAAACCTAGGAAAGTTTCAAAAGGAATTGATTGACCATCACTAATCATTGTCTCGCCACATTCAGGACATTTTTTAATTGGCAAATCATATCCTGACATATTTGCATCATCATAAAACTCAACATGTTTACATTTTGGACAACGATAATGTGGAGGAAGAGGATTAACCTCTGTAATCTCTGAAAGAGTTGCTACAATACTAGATCCTACACTGCCTCTACTTCCAACAATATAACCATCGTCATTTGCTTTTTTAACAAGAAGATGTGCGATCCAATAGATAACGCCATATCCATTATTTAAAATACCTTTAAGTTCACTATCGATTCTATCTTCAATTAATTTAGGTAATGGATCACCATATAATTTATGGGCATTTTTATAAACTAAATCTTTAAGTTTTTCATCACATCCTTCAATTGTTGGAGTATATGTGTCAGTTTTAACAGGAACAATAGATTCACACATATCAGCAATTTTATTAGTATTAGTAACAATATATTCTTTTGCTTCATCTTTATCTAAAAAATCAAAAGCTTCAAACATTTCATCTGTTGTTCGATAATGTTGATCTGGGTTTGCAAAAACTCTAGATTTTTTATTAGCTCTTTTACCCGAAAAAAGTGGGTGAAATCTACCACCAATTTGTGAAGCCGAAATAATAACATCACGATAAACCTTATCACTTGGATTTAAGTAGTGAACATCTCCAGTAACGCAAATTAACTTATTTTCTTCTTTTGCAATTCTAATAATATCTTTAATGATGGTTTTAACATCATCCATTGATGGTATTTCTTCGATCTCAACTAAATATCTATAGTTTTCAGGAGGTTGAATTTCTATAAAGTCAAACTTCTTAATTGCAATTCTTAAATTATTGTTATAATCACTTTTCATTGCACACTTAAAAACTTCACCATTTAAGCATGCACTACCAATAAGTAAATCTGCTCTATGAGATTCTAAGAAAGATTCAGTTGTATATGGATTATATCCCATATGATTGATATGGGAATCGCTAATAAGTTCGTATAATTCTTTTACACCTTTATCATTTTTAACTAAAGCAGTAATATGACAAGAATCACGATAATTACGAATAAATTCTTGAGACATTTCAAGTTTAGTTAAATCTAATAAGTTAATTGAAGTATTGTTTTTTGTTAATGTTCCACGCATATTAAGCCAAACTTCAGAAAGAACTTTAGCATCGTAGTCAGCTCTATGTGCAGCATGTTTATCTATTGATTCTTCAATAAAATCTTCAACATTATCTTCATCGTCATCATGTGTTTCATAAGGGATATCATAATATTTACAAAGACTTCCAAGATTAAATCTACGCTTGTCTTGGAAAAGGTACCACGCAAGTTTTAAAGTGTCGATAGCTGGGCTTTTAAGTTCACCATATCCATTTTCTTTCATGGCTTCATTAAGATATCCATAGTCAAATTCAAGGTTATGGGCAACCAAAATAGAATCGCCAATAAATTTTAAAATTTCTGGTAAAACTTCTTTAATGGTTGGTTTATCTTTAACCATTTCATCTGTGATATTAGTTATTTTTTGAATATTTTCTGGAATTGGAACTTCAGGATTAATTAAAATATCAATTCTATCTGTAACCATACCATTAATGATTTTTACAGCACCAAATTCCATCATTTTATTGAATCTACTATTTAAACCTGTAGTTTCAGTATCAAAACAAACAAAACTTGCACTATTTAAAGGAATATCAATTGGATTTATAGTTACATCAAATTTATCTTTTATAACATATAATTCACTACCATAAATAACTTTCATTCCTTGCTTTTTTGCAACTTCTTGAGCATTTGGAAAAGCTTGAACATTTCCATGGTCTGTTAAAGCTATTGCTTTATGTCCCATATGTTTTGCAAGTTTTACATAGTCTTCAAAAAATGTTGCACCATCAAAATCAGACATTTTAGTGTGCAAATGAAGTTCAACACGTTTTTCTATAGCATTATCATCTCTTAAAGGAGTATCAGGTAGAGGATAAAAATAATGAACCATTATAATAAGATCGTTACTATATTTATCGGTAGAAATTCTTCCTTTTATACGAACATTTTGATTAGCCTTTAAATTAAGAAGATCTTCTTTTTTAAGACTTTTTTCGTTAGAAATAGCCGTACAATAAATTGTATCTCCATCATCAAGGCCAATATGTGCAATTGTCTTGCCATTTCTACTTTCTCTAAAAGTTATTTCAAAAATTCTACCATTAACATCAACTGCCTCACTGTTTGAATCTATTTGAATTATTTTTAATGGCTCATATCCGCCTTTTTTGAAAAGATCTTTGTTTTTTCTTTCATTAATCATCTTTTCATAATTGGCACTTAAATCTGCTAATTCACTTCTAATCTCTTTTTCAACTTCACTCTTCTCTTCTTCGAATTTAACTTCTTTATTTGTTTCTATAGGTTCCTCATCTTTTAATTCTTCTTTTATTTCATTATTCTTTAAAGAAATATCAAAATTATAGGAAATCGATGTTAAAAAATCTTTTAAATCTTTTAAGTATCTTTGATTAAATTCATTTTCTTCTTGTTTGCTATTAAAAACAATATTAATTGTTTTATCATCACCACTTAAAGGAATAAAAAGTTCAAAATTTTCTTTTTTATGAGTTGAATTAAAATACCAATCAATTATTAAATCTTTTAATTCTTTGCCATAAGTTGGGCAATCATAAATAAAAATAACTTTGGCTTTATATGATGTGAGCGAATTTAGACCAACCATGAACTTTTCAACTAATGAATAATTCCAAGGAGTATCTTTTCTAAGAGTAATTGTTAAATAGTTTTTATCAAAAGAGGATTTAACAATACTATCAATTTTCATATCAAAATCACTTGGATCTTCAATTCCAAGTGATTTTAAAAATCTTGATAATAATTCAAAATCTTTATCTGATAAAACCATAAACTTTAAACTCCATCAATTAAAATAGATGAATTATATCTCTAACAAAAATAAATGCAGCTAAAGCAAATAATAAAACTAAGCCAACATAAGAAACAATATTCTTAACTTTTGGAGGAAATTTCCATGGTTTGGTTTCTTGTTCCATTTTTTCACCAATATTCACTTCTTTATCATAGTTCTTCTCATCATTATTGGTTTTTACATTAACCTTATTTTTATTTTTCTTAAATAAATTAACAATACCTTCAATTATCCCAACAAAAATAGACCAACCATCAAGACCTGGGAAAGGAATTAAATTAAATAAAGCAAGATTAACACTAATCATTCCCCATGTATTTAAATAATAATAGAATGGATAATTTTGTAAGATGGTTGTTGTTTGAGTAAAAATTGCAACAGGACCACCAATTTGGTTCCAAGTTTCTGCTTTATAAAATAATTGGAGGATTGTTTTTCCTATTAAACTTGTGGAATCAACCCATTTATCAGTAGCTTTTTTAAAACTATCCCAACCATTCCAATAAGAATATGTATAAAAACCAAAGCCAAGTTTATGGAAGGAACCAGTTTCAGAATCTATTGACAAATGTAAATAAGCTGTAATACCTCCAGCATCTTCATTTTCATTCTTAATATTTCCATTTTCATCTGTAATAAAATTATAATATTTGAGACCTATTTTAATTGGTTCAATTTTATATTCTTTATTAGAATCAAAATTATATGTTTCATATGATCCATTTTCATAAATTGGGAAGTAATAATCACCATCTTTTTCTGCTCTAACAATCTTAAAGCAAACAGAATAATCACAATTATTAATGCCAGCATCTGAAAAATCAAAAATTAAAGCATAATCATACTCGTTGCCTTCAATTTTTACTGGTTCAGTTGGATCATTAATTGTATAAAGCGTTGAATCTTCTTTCATATATGTAGATTTTTCATAAACAGAAATAAAATATGATTTTCCAAGTTTACCATCTTTTTCAGTTGGATCTTCAAATGTCAAAAGAATATTTCCTTCTTTATCACTAGTTAAAACTTTTTGTGACGTATATGTTTCGCTATCAATCATCCCTAATTGATTTGTGTAGTTATAACCTTTTTGTTCGAAACAAGAACATGATATAAAGAAAATTATCCAACCAAGAACAAAATTCATAAAGACACCCGCAAAGAAAACAATTAGTCTTTTCCACAATGGCAAATCTTCAATGCTTCTTCCTTTTAATTCTGGTTTATCTTTAATTGCATCCTCATCATCTTCACCAAGCATTGCAACATATCCGCCTAATGGAACAATACCAACAGAAAATGTTGTTTCTACTTTTGGATTTTTCCTATTTATAAAAAATAAAGTAGATTTTCTATCAACATTTTGCTCTCTACCTATTTTTAAAATTTTATAACCAAAACCAATCGAAAAGTCACTACAATAGACCTTAAATGATTTAGCTGTTATAAAATGTCCAAATTCATGGATAGTTACAAGCACACCAAATGCTATAAAAAACAATAATAACGACAATAATTTCATCTTAAATCTCCATTTTTTCTATAATTTTTAAAGCCATCAATCTAACCTTTTTATCAATTTTAACCAAGTTTTGATAAGTAACTTTAGTTTTAAAGTTAAAATTCTTCATAATTAAATCGATAACATTAATTATATCCTTATATTTAATTTTTCCATCCAAAAATGCATTAACTGCAACTTCGTCACTAGCATTTAAAACACAACCAGCACACCCTTCTTCTTCAACTACTAGTTTAGCATAATTCATTATTGGATAATTATCATAGTTCAATTCCTCGAAACTATATTTGGTTAAACAATTTTTTACAATAGTTTTAAATCCATGAACAAGATCTTTAGGAAGCCCTAAATCCAAAGCATATTCAATTGGTGAAGCCATTGATGGTTCATATACATCAATTTTAGTTTCATCTGTGAATCTAACATAACCATGAACAACACTATTACGATTCACTCTAGCTTTAATTTTATCAAAAGGCATTCTAAACAAATAATATGCTTCAATTAATTCAAAACATTTATTTATCATTAAATTACTATTTACTGTAATAATTTTGCCCATATCCCAATTTGGGTTTTTAGTTGCTTGTTCAATAGTCACCTTTTCAAGCTGTTCTTTTGAATAATTAAAAAAAGAGCCTCCACTCGCTGTGATAACAATTTCTTCAATATCATCTAAATTTTTACCATATAAACACTTTGAAATAGCGACATGTTCGCTATCAATAGGAACAAGTTTTCCATTTCCTTCATCTAATAAATTATTAATTAATTCTCCAGCAACAACTAAAGTTTCTTTATTAGTCAATAATAGAATTTTATTTTCTTTTAATGTGCAAAGTGAAGGTCCAACGCCAGCAAAACCATTAATGGCATTTAATACGACATCAGAATTTGCTTTTTTAATTAATTTATCAATTCCATTATCGCCATAAAAGAATTTAATATCAGGAAATCTTGACCCCAACGAACTTGCGTCATCTTTGCTTTCTACATACGCATATCTTATTGAATTAAATTCACCAAAAAAATTAGCTAGCTTTTCAATGTTGTTTTTGCATGAAACTGCTACTAATTCATAATCATTTCTTTTTTTTAAGATATTTAGAGTTTGAGTCCCAATAGAACCTGTCGCACCTAAAAGTGTAATAGTTCTTATCATAATAATATTCCCCAATTATGTGACATAATAACAATCAATAAACTCGTCGCAATTGTAGAAAACATTAAAGAATCAACCCTATCCAAAAGACCACCATGTGATTTTAAAATGGTTCCAAAATCTTTAATACCAAAATTTCTTTTTACGCTACTAAACATTAAATCACCTAAAGTTCCTGTTAAAGGCATAATAAGTGACAAAATTAAAACATTATACCAATGATTTAAATCCAAAAAACTTAATAAAGGACTGCCAACTGCATCTAAAATTATTGCAAAACTAAAGCTGAAAGCAATAGAAATAACTACGCCTCCAAAAAAGCCTTCCCAGGTTTTTTTAGGAGAAATTCTTGGTGTCATATGGTGTTTTCCAAAGAGTACACCAACAAAATAAGCCCCTACATCATTAAGACAAATTCCAAGAAGTATAAATACTACCAATTCAGCAGATTGGAAATACTTAAAATAATTAGATTTAACTAAATCATTTAAAGGCCCTAAAGTTGTTTGGGCATCAACAAATGGATAATATCTTAAAAATAATGAGCATTGATAACCCATCGAAACAATAAAAAGCATCGATATAAAATAAAATGCATCATTTATTGAAAAATTCTTATCAATAACTACCATCAAAAAGAAGAAACCGATGCACAGCATGAAAACAGTTAAACTTATTTGAGGAACACCAAAATCATTCGAAAGGTTAAAAACAAACTGATCTTGAATACCTGCTTGTTTATAAGTTTCAAATTCTTTAACATTATTTTTAATAAAAATCCAATAAATGAGCGATATCATCATGATATATGCAAAAACATATATGATATTTTTGTATTTATGAGTTATTGATTGAGGCGCTTTGATAATTTCATGACAACTAATCATAGCAGCTGCAAAAATCATAAGAAAATATACGTAATCGCCAATAAACGTACATGGTACTAAAATTAGAAGTAAAACTAATCCAACAATAAACCTATTAAGCATTGATTTTTTTCCATCAGGATTAATGTGATTAATATGAATATTTTTATCTTTTGAATTGGTTTCTGGTGTATTAGGTTTGATTTCGTTATCCATAAATTTATATAGACATTATTTCGTCATTTTTCTCTTTCACAACTTTGTCAACTAAAGAAATAGTTTCATCTGTAGCTTTTTGAACTTCTTGTTCATTACGTTTAACTAAGTCCTCAGACAAACCATCTGTTTTTTTAACTTCATCTAAAATGTCACGTCTAATATTTCTAATTACAACCTTTGCATCTTCTCCATAAGCTTTTGACTTTTTAGCAAGTTCTGCTCTTCTTTCTTGTGTTGGAGCAGGCATAACTAAACGAATATTTGCTCCATCTACAATAGGATTGATTCCAAGTTGAGAGGCATTAATTGCTGCAACGATTGACTTAACATCATTTTTATCATATGGAGTAATCAAAAGTTGACGTGGTTCTGGAATTTTAATGGCTGCAATCGATGTAATATCAATTTTGTCACCATAATAATCACATTGAATATTTTCAACTAAACTTGGTGATGCTCTTCCAGATCTTAAAGTATTTAAATTAAACTTTAAACTATCAATAGCCTTTTCCATTTTTTGTTTTGCTTTATCATAAATTTCTGACATAATTTTACTCCTTTAATGTTGTACCTATATCTTCACCATTAACAACTCTTAAGAAATTGTTTGGATCTTTTGCAGAAAATATTTTAACTTCTACATTATGACCTTTTAACATTGCAACCGAAGATTGATCAATAACTTTTAAGTCTTTTTTCAAAATTTCTTCATATGTTAAATTTTTGATAAATTTAGCATCTTTAAATTCATTTGGATCTTTATCATAAACTCCGTCGACTCCATTTTTTCCCATAAGTATTGCGTCACTATGGGTTTCAAGAGCCCTCAATGAAGCACAACTATCAGTTGTACAAAATGGATTACCAGTACCACCTGCATAAAATACAACAATATGTTCTTTTAAATATCTTCTAGCGTTTTTATAGTTATAGTCTTCACAAACTTTGCTCATAGGAATGGCAGATAATACTCTTGTTGGAACACCAATTTTTTCAAGTTTGCTAGAAATAGCAAGACAATTAATCAAAGTCCCAAGCATTCCCATGCAATCTGCATCAGTATGATCTAACCCAGCTTTATCACTTAATTTGCCTCTGAAAATATTGCCAGCACCAACAACAATTCCAATTTCTACATCATTTTCATGAAGCATTTTAATTGTTTTTGCTATATCGTCTAATTTACTAGAATCAAATATATCGTGATTTTTTTCATTTAATAGAGATTCACCGCTAATTTTTAGAACAATCCTTTTGTATTTATTTTGCATGTTCACACCTCAAGAAATATTATATCAAAAAAGGCACACTCTTGTGTGCCATATTTTTAAAATTTAGAGATTAGCTTGTTTTTTAACTTCTTCAGCAAAATCATCGTGACGTTTTTCAAGTCCTTCACCAACTGTATAATGAACAAACTTTAAAACTTTATTACCTTTTTCAGTTAAAACTTGGCCAACTGTTTTTTCTCCATCAAGTAAATATTGTTGATCAACAAGAGTAAGTTCTGCATATTGTTTGTGAACTTTTCCTTCAATGATACGAACAAGAGCTTGTTCTGGTTTTCCTTGAAGCTTTGGATCATTTTTAGCAGCTTCTCTTTGAATTTTAGTTTCATTTTCTATCCATTCTTTTGAGACATCACTCTCAAGAATATATTTTGGACCATTTGCAGCAATGTGCATTGCAATCCCTTGAGCAAGTTCTGGATCATCTTTTTCAAGAAGGACTAAAACTGCATGAGTTCCACCCATATGAATGTATGAACCAACACCATTAGATTCAACTTGTTTTTTAACAACATCAAATCTTCTAAAATCAAGTTTTTCACCAAGTTTAACTGTAGCTTCAGTAAATAAATCTTTACTTAATTCTTTTGCTTCTTCAATGCTTGATGGTTGTTTTTCTAAAACAACTTTAGCACAATTATTAACTAATTCTTTAAATGGGTCGGCTTTTGCAACGAAGTCAGTTTCACAATTAACTTCAACAATAGAAGCATTTCCACATTTTGGGCAAACATAAACTAATGCTAAACCTTCAGCAGCGATACGATCAGCTTTTTTGGCAGCTTTAGCAATGCCTTTTTCTCTTAACCAATCAGTTGCTTTATCTAAATCATCGTTGCAAGAAGCAAGAGCATTCTTACAATCCATAATTCCAGCACCAGTTCTTTCACGAAGTGATTTAATTAATTCGATGTTAGCCATTATTTACTCTCCTCTACTTTTTCTTCAGTTTTTGGGGTTTCTTCTTTAGCTACTTTTTCTTTTTTAGGAGCTTTTTCTCCATCTTTCTTAGCATGTAATTTGGCTTCAAAAGCTTCTCTTCTAGCTTTTTCTCTTTCTAATTTTTCTCTTTGCATTTCTCTACGAGCAGCCATTCTTAATGCATTTTCTCTATCAGCTAATCTGATAGCATCTTTCATAGTAACTTCTTCGCCTTCATCTTTAGTGTAAGCAATTACTGGTAAACCACCTTTAGCTTCAACAATAGCATCAGTTAATAAACCAATAATTAATTGAATTGATTTAGTTGCATCATCGTTTCCTGGGATAACGTAATTTACATTATCTGGGTCACAATTTGTATCGCAAATTGCAAAAACAGGAATATTTAACTTAACTGCTTCTTTGATAGCGTTATGCTCAACTGATGGATCAACAACAATTAAAGCATTAGGAATTTTACGCATTTCCTTGATGCCTTCAAGGTTTTTACTTAATTTGGTTTGTAATTTCTTTAATTGAATAACTTCTTTCTTTGGTAATTTATCCCATGTTCCATCAGCTTCAGCAGTTTCTAAATCTTTTAACTTTCTAATACGACTTTGAATAGTCTTGAAATTAGTTAAAACACCACCTAACCAACGATTAGTAATATAAAATGATCCACTTCTTAAAGCTTCAGCTTCGATAATTGGTTTAGCTTGAGTTTTAGTTCCAACATATAAAACTTTACCATTTGCACTAACAATTTCTTTTAATTTTTCATAGCTTTCTTCAATAGACGATTTGGTTTTATTTAAATCAATGATGTAAATACCATTACGTGGGCAATAAATATATTTACCCATTTTTGGATTCCATTTTCTAGTTTGATGACCATAATGTACACCAGCTTCTAAAAGTTTCTTCAATGAAACAATTGGTGCATTTGGATCATGAATGGCTTCTGCCATAACATTAGCTTCTTCAGCTTTAACTTCTTCAGCTGCTACTTCTTTTTCGCTTTCTTCAACAGCTTCTACAACTTCTTTCTTAACTTCTACGCTCATTTAAATGAGACCTCCTATTTGTTAAACCTCCATTATTTCGAACATTTTCCCTCAAAAATTTTTTGAGACTAGGAAAATGAATCCATAATGTGTGTATTCTTTTGGTTCATCCGCCAAAAGTGCATAAATTATACCACTATAGCGGTATCTAAATCAACGATATTAAAAACTGTTATTTCTTTTTTGCTCTTGGGAAAAATTCGTTATATTCTTTCTTTAAAGTTTCTTTAGTAATACTTGTATAAACTTGAGTTGTATTAATTGATTCATGACCTAATAAAATTTGTATTGTTCTAAGGTCAGCACCATTTTCAAGAAGGTGTGTTGCAAAAGAATGTCTTAAAGCATGTGGATGTAAACCAATATCCATAGCATTCTTTTTTTCAATTTGATGTAATATAAATTCCATGCCCCTATTCGTAAGTTTTTCACCTTTGGAATTCAAGAAAAAATTATTCACTCTTTTTTCACGAGGTAAATTTTCTTGCAACTTTTCTCTTAGATTTTTTGCATAATCAAGCATTGCATCTTTACATTCATCACTAAATGGGACCATCCTTTCTTTTTTTCCTTTGCCAAAAACCCTAATAGTTTTACTTGCAAAATTTATATCAACACTTTTTAAATTTACAACTTCTGAACAACGCATTCCACTCGAATAAAATAGTTCTAGTATGGCTTGATCACGACTTTTTAAAATATCAGTTCGTTCTTTATTTCTTGAAAAAAGTTCAACAATTTGTGAATAGTAAATTGCTTCAGGATACTTAATATTGCGTTTCAATGGAATTAAATCCATAAATGGATTACTTTTAACATAGCCTTTTTTAAGCATGAATTTGTAATAGTGTTTTAATGCACTAATTCTTCTTGCTAAACTTCGCTTAGTGTCGCTGCTAGTTAACCTTTCAGTTTCAAAATCGCGAATATCGCCAACTTTGATTGTTAAATAATCTCGATTTTCACGATTTAAAAAATTATGAAAACAATCTAAGTCTTGTTTATAGCTTAAAATTGTATTGTCTGAATAATTTCGTTCGTATTTAAGATATTTTAGAAATTCCTCTTCTGTATTGATCATTTTATTTGACTAACAAATGCATCTATCCCATTTAAAGCATTTTCAATTACCTTTTCTTTTGGAAGTACATTTGCTCGATAAATTATACCAAAATTTGCATTCATTGGCTGAAACGAATTTGCTCCAGTGTGTGTAATATAACGCACAAGTGAACCTAAAACAGAATTAAAAGAAAGAACTTTATGTGGAATGTTTTTTAAATTCATATAGCAATAATAAGCTGCTAATAAACCACTTGCTGCGCTTTCAACATACCCTTCCACTCCAGATAATTGACCAGCAATATAAATATTTGGGTTGATTTTCATTCTAAGTTCACTGTCTAAAATTTTTGGCGAAAATAAATACGAATTACGATGCATCAAACCATATCTAATAAATTCAGCATTTTCGAGTCCAGGAATTAACCTGAATACTCTTTTTTGTTCTGGATAGGTCAAATTTGTTTGAAAACCAACAAGATTATAAAGATTACCAATTAAATTATCTTGGCGTAATTGAACAACTGCATATGGTTGTTCTTCATTATGTTCTAGACCAACAGGTTTAAGTGGTCCAAATCTTAAAGTATCAATTCCTCTTGAAGCAATTATTTCAAGAGGCAAACACCCTTCAAAATAATTAGTATCAAAAGAATGAAGAATTGCTTTTTTTGAATTCAAAAGTTCATTAACAAAAAGTTCATATTCTTCCTTATTCATTGGACAATTTATATAACTATCATCACCATGATCATATCTAGATTTAAAATATACTTTATCAAAATTTATTGATTCTTTAGTTACAATTGGAGCAGACGCATCAAAAAACGAATAACATTTTTCTCCAGTTAAATTACTAATTTCTTCAAGCAATTCTTTACTCGATAATGGACCAGTGCAAATTATTGTTATTCCATCAGGAATCTTGGTTATATTTTCATAATGTATTGTGATATTTGTATTTCCCTTAATCTTTTTTGTTATATATTCTGCAAAAAGAGTTCGATCCACAGATAATGAATCACCACTTGGTACACTAGAAACTTTACTTGCTTCCATCATTAAGCTGCCCATTTTTTCAATTTCGGCTTTCAATAAACCACAAGCATTATCTAGTTTTTTATTCTTTAAAGAATTAGAACAAACAAGTTCGCCAAAAAGATCAGTATGGTGAGCTTCTGATTTTACAACTGGTCTTTTTTCATATAAATCAACATGTATGCCTTTATTAGCTAAGAAATTACTTGCTTCACTTCCGGCAAGCCCCGCACCAATTACATTAACCTTAAGCATCTTTTTTCTCGATTGGTTCTACATAACGGCATTTTGGATAATTTGAACAACCATAAAAATATCCACGCTTACTTTTTCTTTTAACTAATATTGCGCCACATTTTGGACAAAATCTCTTTTCTTCATCGACTGGTTCGCCTTCTTTGGTTATACTTTCAACATATCTACATTTTGGGAAGTTTGAACAGCCAATAAATTCATCACCTTTTTTAGATTTTCTATAAACCAAAGGTGCACCACAATTTGGACAACTTCTTCCAACTTCTTTTGCTGGTTCTTTTTCTTCTTTTACAACATATTTACATTTTGGGTAATTACTACACGCAACAAAATCACCATTTTTTCCATGTCTAACAACAAGTGGAGAACCACAATTTGGACAATTTTCACCAGTAAATTCTAAAGGATCTTTGTATATTTTAGTTTTAATTTCATCAAAATGAGTAATGAATGGATCGTAAAAGTCTCTTATTACCTTAACTTCTTCTTCATTACCTTCACTTATTTTATCCAAATTTACTTCCATATCAGCAGTATATTCAGTATTCATTAAATCTGGAAAATATTTATCCAAAACATTAACTGTTTTAATACCTTGTTCTGAAGGAATTAAACCTTCTTTTGAACTTGTTACATATTTTCTAGAGATTAAAGTTTGTATAGTTGAAGAATAAGTTGATGGTCTACCAATTCCTTTTTCTTCCATCAATCTAACCACTTTGCCTTCGCTATATCTTGCAGGTGGTTTAGTAAAATGTTGTTCTTTTTTAGTATCAAAAAGTTTATAAGTTTCACCCTCGCTAAATAAAGGCAAAGTATCTTCATCTTTATCATCTAATTTTAAAACATCATAGCCTTTAAAAGTTGTTACGCTTCCACTTACTTGGAAAGTTACGTTGTTAGTTTTAAATGAAACAACAGTCGATTCCACTTTTTTATCAACCATCAAAGAAGCAAGGGCTCGTTCAAAAATTAATTTATACAATTTATATTCATGATCTGATAAATATTCTTTCATCATTTCAGGTGTTCTTGATAAACTTGTTGGACGAATTGCTTCGTGTGCATCTTGCATTAATTTTGTCTCTTTTATTTTTCTTTTGCCTTTATAGTATTCTTTACCGAAATTTGTTTCGATATACTCTTTAGCACTTTCAATAAATGTATCAGCTAATCTAGTTGAATCAGTACGAATATAAGTAATTAAACCAACAAGACCATCGCTAGTTTCAACACCTTCATATAATTTTTGAGCTAAAAAAGTAGTTTCTTTTGTTTTAAAATGGTATTTATTATACGCAGCCTGTTGTAAAGTTGAAGTAATAAAAGCATCTTTACTGCTTAATGATTTAGTAGTTTTATTGATTTCAGAAACAGTTACTTCATCTCCAATTAAGGAGATAATCTTATCTGCTTCTGCTTCAGTTTTTATTTCAATATTTTTATCATCAACTTTTATTAAATTGATAACTAAATCTTTTTTATCTTTTTTAATTTTTGATTCAATAGTCCAATATTCTTCACTGACAAATTCATTAATTTCTTTTTCATGATCAACAATAAGTTTTAAAGTAACTGATTGAACTCTACCAGCACTCTTTGAACGAATTTTGTTATACATTAAATTCGATAATTTAAAGCCAATAATTCTATCAATAATACGTCTAGCTTCTTGAGAATGAACTAAATTCATATTGATGACTCTTGGTTTTTCAATAGCATTTAAAATAGAATCATGGGTGATTTCATGAAATTCAAGACGTTTTGTTGAACTAATATCCAAATCTAAAACCGAAGCTAAATGCCATGCTATTGCCTCTCCTTCTCTATCAGGATCGGTTGCAAGAATAACTTCTTCACACTTTTCTTTTAATTTTGATAATTTTTTTACAACTTCTTTTTTATCACTACTTATAACGTAAGTTGGTTTAAAATCATTTTCAACATCAACCCCAAGACCACCTTTACCAGAAATTGCAAGATCTCTAATATGTCCTATTGAAGCTTCAACGACATAATCTTCACCTAGATATCTGCCAATAGTTTTACTTTTTGCAGGTGATTCAACAATAACTAATTTCATAACGTTCTCTTTTCGAACAAAATATAAAGATAAATAACAAACTTGTCAAATGAAAAAAATTGATATGGTAACTTAAATAAATATATAGATATATATTATTTAATTTTTTTCTAAAGCTCTTGAAATATCTTCAGCTTTTTCAATTAAGTATGCACCTTCCTTAATTAATTCATTACATAAACTACCTTTATTTGCTTCATAAGGTATGCATCCAACATCTTTTCCATAGTTTAATGCACAACCAACAGTTCTTTGAGTCCCACTTCTTTCATAAGCTTCTGAGACCAATAAAAAATTGCATAGTGCCGCGACTATCCTATTTCTTGCTAAAAAGAATTCTTTTTCAGGCTCAACAAAATCATGATATTCAGTAATTGCAAGACCACCACTTGAAATTATCCTTTTATATAGATTCATATTTTCGCTTGGATAGATTTTAAATAAACCATCAGCAAGAACACAAATGGTTTTTAGTCCATGGTCAAGGGCTTCTTCATGACTAATTGCATCAATTCCATAAGCTAATCCACTAATAACTAGATAATCGTTTTCAAGTTCAGAAACAATCTTTCTAGTGGCTTCTTTCCCATATTCACTATAATTTCTACTTCCTACAATGGATAACTTATGGTTGCTGTTATATTTTAATAAGGAAATATCTCCTTCATAGAAAAGTACAACTGGTGGGCGGTCAATTTTCTTCAAAGCTTCAGGGTACTCATTATCAAGTAGAGTAATAAACTTTGATTTTGTTTTTTTAACAACATCTAAAACTTCGTTAGCGTCGATTTCTTCTCGTTCTCTTAATGCCTTCATTACTAAATCAAGGTTAGACTTGTATTTGTAAACAAAGTATAAAAGAATGTCATTTGCTTTAAGCATAAAATTCCTCCTTATATATATGTAATAAGGGGGAATTTAAAAAAATTATAAAATTTTTAACTGTTTTACTAAAGAAATTTTTACAGGCTTATATGAAAAACGATAAAAACCTTTGATTGGGCCATACTTTTCTAATAATTCTATATGTTCTTTAGTAGGATAACCTTTATGTTTATCTAAATGATATTCAGGATACTTTTTTGCCATTGCATCCATATAATGATCTCTACAAACTTTTGCAATAATACTTCCAGAAGCAATGCATTCACATTTTGCATCACCTTTAATAATAGGAATTACTTCAACGCTTGGTATCTTCAAAGGCATAGCATCTGTGAGAACAAGATCATATTTGCTTTTTAAATTTGAAATTGCTTTAATCATTGCAATTCTTGAAGCTTCATAAATATTTACTCTATCTATCACATCAGGAAATACATAGCCAACTCCATAAGCTATCGCATTTTTAATGATTTCTTTAAAAACTATTTCTCTCTTTTTTGCTGACAATTGTTTTGAATCATTTATATGTTCGTTTTTGTATCCTTTTGGAAGAATACAAGCGCCTGCTACAACTGGTCCGCATAACGGACCCCTTCCAGCTTCATCTACACCAGCAATTAATTCAACATCATTAGAATAATATTGTTCTTCGAAATTAAGCATTTTAAATCCTTTCAAGTGTAAATCTCGTGATTAAACCATTTCTAAATTCACTAAGAACGATTGTTTCACATTTATTAATATCTGGAGTGTTTCCTTTTAAAAGATAACCTCTATTTATGCAAATTTCACGAATGATTTCATTATAATCATTCGTGATTTTGTTTAGATTGTATCGAGTTTTTAAAGATTCTGGATAAAATTTAAGTAAAAAATCAATACACTTAATACATAAATCGTGAATAGGCAAAATAGACTCTTTCATTGAGCCAATTAAAGCTAAATTAATAGCTTTCTCTTTGTCTTTATAGTTTGGTTCTAAAATTCCAGGAACATCCATCAATTCAAAATCATTTATTTTTACCCAAGTTGTATTTCTTGTTACTCCAGGGATATTTCCAGTTTTGGCTATTTTTTTTGAAGCAAAAAGGTTTATTAATGTTGATTTTCCAACATTTGGAATTCCTAAAATCATTGCTCTTGTTGTAACATTTTTAATGCCTTTTTTTAAATATTTTTCTTTTTTAATAGAACTATATTCCATGCATTTTTTTGTTAATTCCTTTTTTGAATTATTATCGGTCAAATCTAAAGAAATAGCTTCATCGCCATTTTCTTTTAACTCTTGAATCCATGCTTTTGTCATTTCTTCATCACTTAGATCAACTTTAGTTAAAACATAAAGTTTTTGTTTATTTTTAACAATAGATTCAAGTAAATCAGATTTGCTAGATAATGGAATTCGACTATCCAAAAGAATAATTACAAAATCAACTAATTTAATTTTTTCTTCAATTTTAATTGAAGCTTTTTTCATATGGCCAGGAAACCAATGAACATTCTTTTCTTTTAATTCCATGCAACAATTATAAGTGTTTAGAATATAAAAAAATAGATGGATAACCATCTATTTTTAAGTCACTTTTTAAATATATTTTACTAAAACTATAATACTTGTTTAATACGAGCAGCTTTACCAGTTCTAGTACGAATGTAATTAATTTTATTTCTTCTAACTTTACCTTTTTTGATAACTTTAATTTCTGCGACGTTTGGGGAATGAAGAGGGAAAATTCTCTCAACACCAATTCCGCTTGACATCTTTCTAACAGTAAATGTTTCGTTAATGCCACCGCCTCTACGACAAATAACAACACCTTCATAAGCTTGTAATCTGGTCTTATTACCTTCAGTAATTCTTACAGAAACACGAACAGTGTCACCTGAACCAAAATCAGGAACATTGCTTTTTAATTGACTAGCAGTAATCTCTTTAGCTAAATTTTTATTCATATAGGTTACTCCTTTCTTGTATCGTTCTCTTGGCGTTCATATAATAGTGACAATTAAAGCGGAACGTCCGTAGCATTCTTAAATGCTTAATTAATATATCACAATTGCAAACACTTGTAAAACGATTTATTTTATCTGTTAAGTAAAAATACTTGACAACATTCTTTATTTTTTCTAAAATACTTTTCGTTAATAAAAGGAGTTATTTTATGGCAGTTAAAATTAGATTAGCAAGAGCTGGACGTCACGAAGATCCATTTTATAGAATTGTTGCTGCTGATAGCAGATATTCAAAAGATGGAAGATATCTTGAACAAGTTGGATATTATGATCCACAAAAAGGAAAACAAGGTGCTGTTATCTATGAAGATATCGCAATTAAATGGATTAATAATGGCGCTCAATTAAGTGATACCGTCAAAGCAATTTTGAATCAACAAGGCATTTTAGTAAAAGCTAAAGAAGCTAAAGCAAAAGCTGAAAAACCAAAGAAGGCTAAAGTTGTCAAAACAAAAAGCCCAAAAAAAGGTAAATAGTATATGGACTATCAATCATTAGTTCACACTATAATTGATCCAATAATTTCTAAACCAGACGCCGTTTTAATTAGAGAACAACCAAATTCAGATTCTAAAGACATAACATTATTAATTGTTGCTGAAAGTAACGATACTGCACGTCTTATAGGGAAAAAAGGAGTCGTTGCAAACGCTATCAGAGATTTAATTACTGTAAGCGGTAAACTTGAAGGCGTTCATATTCATTTGAAATTTGAATCATTTGATACAAAAGAAGAGTAGTGACTACTCTTTTCTTTTTATTTAAAATATAAATATGTATTTAAAATTAGGAACAATCGTTAAACAAGTAGGCTTAAAGGGAGAAGTTAAAATTTATTCAACCACCTCATTCCCAAAAGAAAGATTTAAAAAAGGGAATAAAGTTTTTATTTTAACTAATAATGAATATAAAGAATTTACAGTTAATACTTTTAGAATTTTAAATTCTGATTTTATTGTTGTTTCATTTGCTGAACTCCCAAATCTTGAATCGACTGAAAGTGTTTTAAAATGTGAAATTTTTGCTGAAAAAAATCAAAATATTTTGACTAATAATCAATACTTTTATGTCGATTTAATTGGCTGTAAATTAATTTCTCAAAACAAAGAAAATATTGGAGAAGTTGTTGGAATCGAAGAATTCCCTGCCCAAGTTACATTGGAATGTATAAATAACGGTAAAAAATATTTTATTCCATTCGTAAGTCAATTTATTTTAAATGTTGATATACCAAACAAAATAATAAAAATTAATGTGATTGAAGGTCTTTTATGAAATTTATAATTCTTACAATTTTTCCCGAAATGTTTGAATCATTTCTAAATACATCTATTTTGAAAAGAGCAATTAGTAAAAAACTAGTAGATATAGAACTTGTAAATATTAGAGATTTTACAAAAGACAAATACAATAGAATTGACACGCCTCCAATTGGCGGTGGTGCTGGTTTAATTATGAAATGCCAACCAATAATTGATGCTTTAAAAGAAAAAAGTTCTCCTACTGCACATAAAATCATTCTTGCACCTAGAGGAACCAAATATAATCAAACGAAAGCAATTGAACTTTCAAAGAAAAAAGAAATTGTTATTCTATGCGGACATTATGAAGGTGTTGATGAAAGGGTGTATAAATACTTTGACGAATCTATTTCTATTGGCGACTATATTTTAACTGGCGGAGAAACTGCTGCTTTTTGTTTAATAGACTCAATTTCAAGACTAATAAAAGGAGTTATTAGTGAAGAATCGATTGTAGAAGAAAGTTTTTCCAATCAACTTTTAGAATATCCACAATACACTGAACCATATGAATTTAATGGCGATAAAGTTCCAGATATTTTATATTCTGGAAATCATATAGCAATAAATAAATATCATAAAAAAATGTCGATATTTATGACAAATAAATATCGACCTGATTTGTTAATAAATTATAAATTTACAAAAGAAGAATTAAAATTAATTAATGAACTTGAAAATAATATTCAAGGAGATTGGGAAATAAGAGCAATAGAGAAGGGATCAAAATTTACTAAAAACCATTAAATCCTGGAGGGAATTTTCCTCCATTTCTCATGCCTTTCATTTGCTTAATCATCAATTTTGATTGTTCATATTTTTTAAGAACCCTATTTACATCAGCAGTTGTTCTTCCACTACCTTTTGCAATTCTAATTTTTCTATTATTTTTCAAAACTTCAGGGTGATCTCTCTCATATGGAGTCATAGAATTTATAATAGTTTCAAAATCTTTCATTTGTTTTTCAGCGGTTGCAAGTTGCTCATTAGAAATTTTTGGCATACCAGGAATTAATTTAAGCAATCCGCCAAAACTACCGAGTTTTTGAACTTGTTTCATTTGAACAAGCATATCATTTAATGTAAATCGGCCTTCCTCCATCTTTTTAACAGCTTTTCTAGCCTCTTTTTCATCGATATTTTCTTGAACTTTATCAATTAAGGTTAAAACATCACCCATTCCTAAGATACGTTCAGCCGCACGATTAGCATAAAAAACATCAATATCAGAAACTTTTTCACCTACACCAACAAATTTTATAGGTGCTCCAGTAATTTTTGCTATTGATAAAGCTGCACCGCCACGTGAATCGCCATCCATTTTAGACATTACTACGCCAGTAATTCCTAAAAGTTCGTTGAATGTTTTGGCAACATTTACTGAATCTTGGCCAGCCATAGCGTCAGTTAAAAGTAAGATTTCATGAGGTTGAATTTTCTCTTTCATTTCTTTTAATTCGTTCATCAAATTTTCATCAATTTGAAGACGACCAGCAGTATCTATAAGCAAAACATTATAGCCGTCATACCTAGCTTTTTCTAAAGCCTCATTAGAAATTTCTACTGGATTTTTACTATTTCTATCAATATAAACATCAACACCAATTTGTTTTCCCAATTGCTCAAGTTGATCAATAGCTGCTGGACGATAAACATCACAAGCAGCCAAAAGCACTTTTTTATTTTCTTTTGTTTTCATTAAATTCGCAAGTTTTGCTGCTGTAGTTGTTTTACCACTTCCTTGAAGACCAACAAGCATAATAATTGTTGGGCCACTTTTGGCATATACAAGTTTAGTATTTTCGTTCCCTAAAAGATCAACAAGTTCATCACGAACAATCTTAATTACCATTTCGCTTGGATGTAATTCATTAAAAACTTTTTTACCAATTGCTTTTTCTTTAACATCAGCAATAAAATCTTTAACTACCTTATAATTTACATCAGCTTCTAAAAGAGCAATTTTTACTTCTTTTAGAACATCATCCATATTATTTTCAGTAAGTCTTGATTGGCCTTTAATTTTCTTTATTATGCTTGAAAATTTTTCCGTTAATGATTCAAATGCCATAACTATAACTCCTTATAAATTTTCTCTTTAACATCAATGTCGATATTGCTCTTTTCAAGAATATATCGAATGTTTTTACGTTTTTGATTAAGTTTTAAAACTAATTCATATTCAGTCAATTTTTCTTTACAATGATTAATTGAATCCAAAACAGCACTTCTAGAAATTTCTAGTTCAAGACTAATTTCTTTTAAAGATAAATTAAATTTATAATATTTGTCCATTATCGCGATTTGTTTTTCAGTAAACAAATCGCGATAAATGTCATATAAATCGTTTATATAATTAAACTCCTCAATATTATTCATTTTCTACCAACCCACTACAAAGACCATAAAGATATTTATCTAAATCAAATTCTTCAAGATCTTCCATTTTTTCTCCAAGACCAATGAACCTAACTGGAATTTGAAGTTCATCTCTAATTGCCAAAATAATTCCACCTTTACTAGTTCCATCCATTTTTGTTATTACAATACCACTTATATCGATTAAATCTTTGAAAGCTTTTGCTTGAAGCACACCATTTTGACCAGTTGTTGCATCAATAACCAAAAAACACTCAATATCATAAGATATTTCTTTTTTTACAACTCTTTTTATTTTAGCAAGTTCATCCATCAAATTTTGTTTATTCTGAAGTCTTCCAGCAGTATCAACAATCACTAAGTCGTATTGTTCAGCAATTCCTTTTTGTATCCCTTTATAAGCAACACTTGCTGGATCTTCATTTTCATTGCCTACAACAATTTCTGTATTTAATCTTTCAGCCCAAACTTTGAGTTGCTCTGTCGCTCCTGCTCTAAAAGTATCTCCAGCCACAAGTAAAACCTTCATATTTTGTTTAATATAACGATATGCTAATTTCGCTATAGAAGTAGTTTTTCCAACCCCATTTACACCAACCATTAATAAAACCTCTGGTTTATGGTTGAAAATAATATCATTATGAATATCTTCACCTTCTTTTAGGTAGTTATAAAACATTTTATCAACTAAAAGTTCATTTATTTCCTTTGGAGTTGTAATTTTCTTTTCTTTTGATTCATTAAGAATTTCATCAATAACTTTTAAAGAAAAATTAACACCACAGTCTGCTTCAATCAAGATTTCTTCTAATTCGCTAAAATAACTATCGTTAACATCTTTATATTTAAGCGTCAATGCATCTAGTTTATTAGAAAAATTTTGTCTTGATTTAGATAAACCTTTTTCATATTTCTCGACGGTATCGTCGTCTTTTGATTTTGAAAACTTGTTTTTTAAAAACTTAAATAATCCCATACTACTTTGCAACCTTACTTAACGCATCTTGAGCCGCTCTTTGAGAGGCTTCTTTTTTTGTTTTTCCAACGCCAACTCCTAAAACTTGATTATTAAAAGAAACTTCAATTTCAAAAGTTCTATCATGAGGAGGCCCTTTTTCATTGATAACTTTATAAGAAACAGATTCTCTATATTCGGCCTGCATAGCTTCTTGAAGTTTAGATTTATAATCTTTTATTTCAGTTTGTTTAAAATATTTGACATCATTCGTAAACATATTTGAAACATACTTAAAAGCAACTTCAATTCCTTGGTCAAGATAAATTGCTCCTAAAACAGCTTCAAAAATATCTTCAAGAATATGATCATTTTTCAAAGCCTGTTCTTTAGTTAAACTATGACCAGCGCGAATAAACTCATCATAATGATACTCTCTTGCTTTCTTAGCTAAAGATGCTGTTTGCACAAGAGTTGATCTTGCTTTTGTCATTGAACCTTCGTCCATCTCAGGATGATAATTATAAATTAAACTTGCTACACTAAATCCTAAAACACTATCACCCATAAATTCAAGACGTTCATAATCATGATGATGGGTCCTAGCATCGCTATTAAAACTTGAATGCGTAAAAGCCATTTCATAAAGTTCAATATTTTTAGGTTTAATTCCAAAAGAATTCAAAAAAATGATTAAATTTGCCATAAATTATTCTAAAACTTTCTGAAATTTTTCTATGATTTTTTCATTTGCTAATTTATAAGATAATTCCAAAGCTGATAAAAAAGATCTCACATCACTATTACCATGTGCTTTAATAACAACACCATTAACACCAACAAGCATGGCACCACCAACATTTTTATAATCCATTTTTTCTTTCATTTCTGAAATGCCTTTTTTGCAAAATAAATAACCTATTTTACTTAAAAAATTTCGAGTAAAAGCCTCTTTAATCATATATGACATTGCCTTAGCAGTACCCTCTGTTGCTTTTAAAAATACATTCCCTGAAAAACCATCGCAAACTAAAACGTCAATATCACCAAATAATGCATCTCTACCCTCTGTATTGCCTTTGAAATTCAAATTAGAATCAGATTTTAATAATTTAAATGCCTCTTTAGTAACAGGACTCCCTTTTTCATCTTCTGTTCCATTACTTAATAAATTAACTTTTGGGTTGTCTTCTTTATAAACGAATTTGTAAAACAATGAACCCATTTTTGCAAATTGATGCAACTCTTCTTTAGTATTGGCGTTGTTTGCGCCTAAATCGCAAACAACAAAATATTTTCCTTTTTTAATTGTAGGAAATGAAGTGATAAAACCTGGTCTATCAATATTTTTAAGTCGTTTTATTTTAAAAATAGATGCAGTCAACAGAGCACCACTTGAACCAGCGCTAATTAAAGCATCACATTTTTCATTTAAATATGTTTTAACACCAACCATTAAACTACTATTTTCATCTCTATAAGCAGTCATTGGGTCTACATCCATTTTTAAAACAGTCTTAGAATTAACAACTTTCACAGACTCAAAACCTTCAAATTCTTTATTTAAAACATCATCACCAATTGCATATATTTGAACATCATCGTGTTTTTTAACAAAGTCTTTAACAGCAGGAATTGTAGATTTTAAACCCAAATCTCCGCCCATCATATCAACAACAATTTTCATAAATTTTGCCTCTTATACATTATATTAAAATTCCTTCCCTTTGGCATGAAAAATTTAATCTGTTTTATTGTGATAATTAAATTAATTGTTTTTAAATTTAATTTTGGTTGCTGTTATCAAGTAGCTTTATATCCGTAGCATGGTTTATAAAACCTTCCCACTCAATAAATTAGGATTTAAGTATCAATGGGCTATCCCCCTATACTCTAAGGTTTAAAAAAGTAAAAACTAAATTTTTAGTGATTTATTCATATCTTTTTTAGAATTAAATATTCCGGATGCATATATAGAAATTGCTTTATCTCTAATATTTATTGCAGCATTTAAATCTCGGTCGCATTTAAAACCACAGGAGCAATAATATGTTCTATTTTCTAAAGATAAATTGTTATTAATTTGCCCACAATTCGAACAAATCTTGGAAGAAGGGTAGAATTGTGGAATTTTAATTAACTTTTTTCCTTTAACAATTGCTTTATATTCAAGTATTTTAAGAAATTTATCATACGCATTTTGATATGTGTGTTTCCCTAAATGATTGTTTTGTGCTATTTTAGCTAAAGTTAATGTTTCTACACCAATTAAATCGTATTTATTAAATAAGTCATTTGCAGCTTTATTTAAGAAAAATAATCTTTTATCTACTATTTTTTGATGCAATTTTTCATGTGCAAATTTAAGTTTTAAATAGTTTTTACTGTTAAATTGACATTTTTGCATTCGACTCCGTATCTTTTTTATTTTATTTTGAAGATATTCACGAATTAGATAATGATCACCAAATTCGTTCTCGCTTGTCACAAAAAGATGAGGAGATGAATAATCTAAGCCTACTGCATTATTAATTGTTCGATTTTTATCTATTGTTTTTTCACTAATTCCTAAATTTATAAAAAATTTCCCTTCGCTTTTTTCTTCAATTATTACATTTCTTAAATAAAAATAATTTGGAAGCGGTCGATGATATTTAATTTTAAATGTTCCTATTTTATCTAGTGTTATCTTTTTTAGATCATCACTAAAATAATATTTAGTTTGGATATCAAAATGGATTTTTCTTGGATATTTCAAAAGAGTTTTCTTTTCAGGAAATTTTACAATATAACCTTGTTTATATTTTTTAAGAATTTGATTTAAAAGGTGATAAACTGAAATATAAGCTGTAAAATTTCCGTTCTTTAGGTCAGGGTATTTTTTAACAAAGTCTTTTATATAAATACCTTCATCATCATTAGAAAATATTTTTTCTTCTTTTTTATCTAATAATAAATTAAATAATTTTGTACACTTTAAATACAACTCGGAAAATTTATTTTTTTGCTTATTAGTTAAATAGATACGATATTTAAAACTGCGATTAATAATCATAATTTCCTCCTATTTACTATGTAATATGTTAGGAATTTATGAAAATTATCAAAAAAAATAAAAAATTTATTTATTATTCAACACCAACTAAAAAACTGTATATTGGTTGATCTCCTCGTCTAATATCTAAATCAAATCCTTCATATTTTTCATTTAAATATTTAGAGACAACCTCTTCTTCTTCACTAGTAACATCTTTACCAAAAACAACAGTAATAATCGCAGAATCTTCATCAACAAGTTTTTCAATTAAAGCTTTTAATGTAGCAATCTTATCAGGATTAGAGAAAATAATATCTTTGCTTTCTCTTATACCCATAAATTCATCTTTACAAACATGAACGCCATTAATATCTGTATCTTTAATTGCAAAAGTAACACTACCTGATTTAACTGATTTAATAGCTTCTTCCATATTCCTTATATTTTCATCTCTTGAGACATCAGGTGAAAACATCATACTGCTTACAATACCTTGCATTATTGTTTTTGTAGGAATAACAATCACATCAACTTGATCTTTTAAAACGTCTTTTGCCTGATTTGCTGCCAAAATTATATTTCCATTATTAGGGAAAATATAAACTGTTTTAGCTTTTGTTTCTTTAATGACTTTCAAAAAATCTTCAGTTGAAGGATTCATTGTTTGACCGCCCGAAACAATAAAATTTACGCCAACCTCATGAAAAAAATTGTCAATACCAGGACCACTGCTTGTAGCAATTAAAGCATGTTCATTTGTTAATTCAATTTTTTCATCAACAAGATTTGCATTTTCTTTAACGTTTTCAGTTAAATCTTCATTTTTTATACATGATGAAATGTTGCTATTCACAGTTATACTAACAAATTCTCCGTAGTTTTGAGCAAACGAAATTACTTCTCCAATGTTTTTAGTTTTAATATGAATTTTAACTACATCTCCATTATCGTCGATTATAAAGTTCGAGCCATTACCACTTAAAAAACTTGTGAATCTAGCTTTTTGAAAAACTTTTTTAGAATCTTTAGGACCTAGTTTCAAAACAAAATCAATATCATAAGCAACGGTTTCTACTTCCTTCTCAACAACAGTTTCTTTTGTTTCAAAAGCTGTTGCAGCATTTTTTTCTATGAATTCGCCATGGATAGCACTATCCATACCTTCAAAAATTTTAACGAGTCCAGCACCACCACTATCAACTACACCCACTTCTTTTAAAACAGGCAATAAATTTGGAGTTCTAGCTAAAGAAGCACGAGCTTCTTCTAAAATTAAGTCTAGCGCTTCTTCAATAGTTGTTTTTTCATTAACTTTTTCAACCAAATAATTGCTTGATTCTCTTATAACCGTTAAAATTGTCCCTTCAACAGGTTTAATAACAGCTTTATAAGCAACTTTTCTACCATTATCAAATGCATTTGCTAAATCTATAGCATTAATCTCCTCTTTTCCCTCTAAAGCTTGACTTATTCCTCTAAAAATTTGAGATGTAATAACGCCACTATTACCTCTAGCACCCATCAAAAGTCCTCTAGAAAAAACTTTAGAAATTTCATATATATTGGTGTCATTACGGTTCATTATTTCTTTCGAACCACTCGACATAGTTAAATTCATATTCATACCAGTATCACCATCAGGTACTGGAAAAACATTAAGTGCATCTATTTCTGGATAATGATTATATAAATTATTTGCTGCAGATATCAGCAACATTTTAAATTTTTGCCCATTAATAACTTTCATTTTTATTTACTCCAATTCAATTATTAGAGATCACGTAACTCTTCGACATATACATTAACTTTATTGAATAAACTACCAAATCGTTTATTCAAAAAATATAAAATTCGATTACTAACTTCACTTGCAACCTCTGTAATTTTAACGCCATAAGCCACTGTAAGATGGATATCTACATTATACTTAGAACCAATTTTATATACGCCGATACCCTCACTATATTTTTCTCTTTTTAATATAACATCTATAGGATTTTTACTTGAAACTAAGCCTAAAACACCATATGTTTCACAACATATGTCGCCTATATAACCGCTTATATCTTTTAAACTAATTTCAATATTAGTTTTCTGTTTACTTGTTTCGTTTATCATAACCTTTCCTCTAAAGGCCCATAAATTATAACATAATTTACAAGTATTAAAAAGATTATATAAATTAAGAAAAAGGCAAAATA
>CAZSMV010000013.1:0-29696 GCA_964608215.1 uncultured Staphylococcaceae bacterium | reverse complement strand
TGACAAATTATATTATAGAAGAATGTATCTTTTTCTTCAATTATTCAAATTGAAAATATGGAGGTTAAAAATTATAATAAATCGATGAAAGAAATTAACAAATTATTAAATAGTGCTAAAACCGTTATCTTCCTTGACTATGAAGGTACTCAATTGACTCAAGAAATTATTGCAATTGGTGCAGTTAAAGTCACTCTTGATAATAAAAACCAAATTAAAAAAGTATATCCTGGTTTTAAGCAATATGTTAAAGCGCATGGTGAAGTCGGTCCTGTTGTTTCTAAACTAACCGGAATAACTGACATAGACCTCCAAGAAAACGGAATTAATTTTTTATATGCAAATAAGTGTTTTAAACAATATGTTGGCAATCATGTCAATATCAAATATATTACTTATGGAAATTACGATATGAGGTTGTTGCATCAAACATCAGTAATTGCTGGATTAAGTGATGACCCATTTATAAAAAGCATTTATAAAAATTATATAGATTTTTCTTCATTGCTTGGAAAATATCTTAAAAGCAAAAAAGGTACACAACTTTCGTTACATGACGCACTTGATGTTTTTAATATTACTCCAAAAGGCGATGCACATAACCCAATGTATGATGCTTTGAATTTAATGCTTCTTTATAAGGCTGTTTTAAATAACAAAGCTATATTAATTAAAGAATATACAAACCTTTTACTAAATAATCATCCATATCCTGCTCCAATTTCAAAAATCATTCGTGATTTAAAGACGAAAGGGTCGACAACAATGGAGGATTTTATTAAATATGTAGGAGATGATCTTTAATGATTAATTATCCAATCGGAATTAAAAATAAAAAGAAAACAGTAGTATATAAAAATAGAGGAATGTCTCTTGAATCTTTAATTAATGATTCAAACGAATATTATTTAATTAATAATAGAGCAGTAATTTATAAAAAACCTACTCCTATTAAAATAATTAAAATGGAGCCAAATAAAAAACGTATTACAAATGCAATTTTTGAAAAGCATTCAACAACCGATTATAATGGCGTTTATAAAGGAAAATATATTGATTTTGAAGCCAAATCAACAAAGAGTAAAACGAGTTTCAATTTAAATAATTTTCAAAATTGTCAAATCACTCATTTTCGCAAAATTCTATTGCAAAAAGCCATTGCATTTATAATTATCGAATTTTCTTCACTCGAAGAATGCTATATCCTACCAGCTAAAAAATTAATTGATTTTATAGACACTTCAAACAAAAAATCTATTAATATAAAATATATTAAAGAAAACGGATTTCTTATTCCAATTACAATAAATCCACCACTTGATTATTTAAAATTTATTTCCTTAATTTCTTAAAATAATTGCAATATTCTTTTAACTTGCAATTATTACAATTAGGATTAATTGCTTTGCAAAAATTCCTCCCAAAATAAATAAATTTATGATGGAAATCAATCCAATCATTTTTTTCAAAACTCTTTTTAAGATTTTTTTCAACAGTTAAAACAGAATCATTTTCCTTTGCAAATCCCAATCGTTTCGCAACTCTATTTACATGCGTATCAACAGGAAATGCAGGAATTTTAAACCATTCAATAAGCATTACATTAGCCGTTTTATTGCCAACTCCTGGCAAACTCATTAATGCACTTTTATCGCTTGGAACTTTCCCATTATAATTCGTTAAAAGTTCATGAACGATTTTTTTAAGATACACTGCTTTGTTTTTATATAAACCAAGTGTTTTTAAATATGTTTCTATTTCTCCAATTGAAAGTTTGTCTAAATCTTCAAGAGAATGATATTTAGAAAAAAGCCTACTAGTAACTACATTTACTTTCTTATCGGTACATTGAGCGGAAAGCATTATTGCAATAAGCAATGAGTAATCAGTTTCAAAAGTAAGAGTACAAGTAGCACCCTTGCATATTTCATTAAAGTAGTTATAAACCGCTATAGTTTTTTTATTCATCATTTAATCTTTTTATTATTAATGAATCTATATAATTAATTGACATTTTTTTATAATTAGCAGCATCTTTTAAAGAATTCACAATAATTTCTTCATCAACATTATTTTTTATCCAATCATCAATGTGCGATAATTCAATTGGAGTTAAATCTCTTTTAAAATAATTTGTAAACAATTCAAAGATTTTATCTCTATATTTTGAGAGCTCCTCATTTTTCATATATTCATCTTCAGAAAAAAGAGATTTTTCAAATTTCTTATATAGTATTTTTTTAATAGGTTCAATTGTGGTTTTTGGCTCACCACTAGATATATCATACTCAATATACTTTTTCTTATATAAAGATGTTAAACAATTATCAATTACTTTGCTCGTTAATGTCATTTTCAAAGATAAAACATCGGCAGTAATAAATTCATTCCCTTGATCAAGAAGATGATTAATCATCAAGATAACTGAAAGTTCATCCTCAGTTATATTCATTTCTTTATAAAAATCTAATAATAAATAACAAAAATCAACAGCTTTATAATTTGCACTTTTCATATTGAAACTTCCTTTTAATTTCGTTTAATTTTCTTTTTTCTTCACCAATTTTTCCTTCATTAATCAACTCTAATAAATCCATATTGTTATCAATGGCCATTTTCGTTTTTTCATCTATTTTTAAATTATACTCTAAACAAAATCTTTCGGCCCTTAAAATTCTTAGAGGATCTTCTTTAATTCTTTCTTCAGGATTTCCTATAATTCTTAAAATTCTATTTTTTAAATCTTTAACACCAAGTCCACTAGGATCAAGAATATTATAATTTTCATCAATATAAAGAGCATTAATAGTAAAATCTCTTCTTTTATAATCTAGATTAATATCTTTAATAAATTTAATAAAACTTGGGTGGCGAAAATCTTTGTATTCTCCTTCCTCCCTTAAAGTAGCAATATCAATTTTTCGATCATTGTAATGATACTTGACTGTCCCATACTTTTCAAATGTGGAATCGACTTCCAAAAACTTTTCTACTTCATTAGGGGTTGCATCGGTCGCAAAATCATAATCGCTAATCTTAATACCAAACAAATAGTCACGACTTGTACCACCAACCATAAATAATCTATATCCATTTTTGTTGAATAGTCCTTTAAGGGAATCGAAAATTAAATCCATGTCAAATATTATAATTTAACAAGACCTTTTTTAACATCATATGAACTAATTTTTAATTAAAAATTTCCATATATTTTATTTTCTGCAAAACAAATCGCTCAGATACTTTTAATTAAAAAAACTTCATAAAAAAAGCAGAGCTTTCGCTCCGCTTCAACAATACTTATTTTAATTATTTAATAATTTCTTTTAAGTTCTTTGAAGGTTTGAAACCTATAGTTGTTGTTGCAGGAATTGTAATTTTATGTCCATCAACAGGTGAGGTTCCAATTCTTTCTTTTCTCTTTTTGATTTGGAAAACACCAAAATTTGAAACTTTAACAGATTCACCATTTTCAAGACATTTTTGAATTTCATCAAATAAAACATTAACTGCGTGTTCGGCAGCTTTCTTTGTTAAACCAACTTCTTCGCTAACAATAGTAACTAATTGAGCTTTATTCATTTATTGTCATCTCCTTATGGAATAAAAATATCATAATTGAAGATTCTTTACAATACATTTTATTTAAAAAATATCGAATAAATCGATTTATTATTCACTTTTAATAGATAAGTCTAAACAATAAATTTTAAATAAATTATTTTCTTTTTCTTAAAGCAAGATTTATAGGACTACCTTCAAGTTCAAAAGATTCTCTTATTCTATTTTCAAGATATCTTAAATAAGAAAAATGCATCCATTTTGGTTCATTAGTAAACAAAGCAATTGTCATAGGTTTAATACCTACTTGTTGAGCATAATAAATTTTAACTCTTCCTCCATTAAAAATAGGTGTTTCATTCATCATTTGCGCTTCTTGAATAATTTCATTTAAAACAGCAGTTTTTATTTCAAAATTATAAGATTCATAAACTCGATCAATTTTCTCAAAAATTTTGTTAATGTTAGTTTTATTTAATGCACTAGTAAAAATAATTGGGGCATAATCTAAAAACTTAAATTCTTTACGAATTTTTTCAACAAATTCTTTCTTTTCTTCATTTGGATTTTTAATTAAATCCCATTTATTTACAACAATAATAATTGCTTTGTGACTTTCTATTGCATAACCTACAACATGTTTATCTTGATCTATAATCCCTTTTTCTGCGTCAATTACTAAAATTGCAATATCAGAATTATCGATTGCTCTTAAAGCTCTTATAGCTGCATATTTATCAATTGATTCATAAATTTTCCCACGCTTTTTAAGACCAGCGGTATCAATTGCAACATAATTTCTGCTATTTCTTACAAATGGAGTATCAATTGCATCTCGTGTTGTGCCAGAAATTGATGAAACAATTGTTCTTGTTTCGTTTAGCATAGCATTTGTTAAACTTGATTTCCCAACATTTGGTCTTCCAATAAGCGAAAATTTAATTGCTTCTTCAATAATTTCATTTTTTTCTTCAGGTAGTTTTTTAACAATTTCATCCAAAATATCGCCAATGCCAATTCCATGAACACCACTAGTTGCAATTGGTTCTCCTAAACCTAAAGAATAAAATTCATAAATATTATTAATATGCTCAATACTATCTATTTTATTAACTGCCAAAACAACTGGCTTTTTTGACTTATATAACATAGAAGCAACAAGTTTATCATCATCGGTTAAACCAACTTTACCATCAACAACAAATAAAATAACATCAGCTTCATCAATGGCTAATTGAGCTTGCATTCTAATTTGTGCTTGAAATGGTCTATTTTCAAGTTCAATTCCACCAGTATCAACGCACATAAAATCACGCGTGAGCCATGTTGCTTTCGCATAAATTCTATCTCTTGTTACACCTCTTTCTTCCTCAATAATTGACTTTTTTTCGCCAATTATACGATTAAAAATCGTTGATTTTCCAACTGAAGGCGAACCAACTATTGCAAGAAGTCCTAATGCCATATCTAAAATATTCCTTTATCTTTTAAAATAACTAGTATCTTATCAACAACATCACTAATTTTTAAATTAGTTGTATCAATTAATATGCTATCAACCGCAGGTTTTAGAGGAGCAAATTCTCTATGTGAATCAATATAATCTCTTTTTTTAAGGTTTTCTAAACATTCCGCTCTAGTAGTTTGAATGCCTTTTTCAAGATTCTCCATATAACGTCTTTCCGCTCTTTCATTTACATCAGCAACCTGAAAAAACTTAATTGTCGCATCAGGGAGAACATAAGTTCCTATATCTCTGCCATCCATAATAACTGAATAATTCTTTGCTAGTTTTCTTTGAATATCTACTAAATGTAAACGAACATTTTTATATGTAGAAACATAGCTTACATTATCAGCAACATCATTTTCTCTAACTCTGCTTGATACATCTTCTCCATCCAAAGTAACGTGATTATTTTCATCAAAATCAATTGCGATTTTTCCAATTAAAGAATCGCATTCTTCTTCATTTTTAGGATCTAATCCGTTATTTAAAACAGCAAGTGTATATGCTCTATACATTGCTCCAGTATCAATATATGTAAAACCTAAACGTGTTGCTAGAATTTTGGCTATAGTAGATTTCCCGCTAGCACTTGGTCCATCGATTGCTATACTATATTTCTTCATAAAGAGGTGATCATCCAAACAATTAACCAAATAAGTAAAGCCAAAATAACAACACCAATTAAACAAAATAAAATAGTTACAAATAATTTTTTCTTTTGATAACTTTTGAAAATTGGAGCATCTTTAAATTGCTTTCTTTTGCTTGCACCATCATTAATATCTAATGCTTGAGTGTCAATCATTTCATTATTATTAATTGGAATGGTCCTTGTTGCAGCATACTCCTCCTTATTGTTACCTTTTTCTTTTTCTAAAGAAGTAGTACCAGGCATGTTTTTAATCTCTTCTCTTAATTCGCTATATTTAGCTATTCTTGTTGTTGCATCTTTTTCTTGTTTCATGTTTAATATGGTAGCATTTTTTGAGCATTAATTAAAATGATATATTTAATAATTTACTCAAAAATGTTATATTACTAACGGAGGATTTTTTATGCCTATCAAAGTTAAAGTTGATTCTGACGTTTGTGTTGGCTGTGGTCTTTGTGTCGGTAGCTTCCCAGAAACATTTGAATTTGATGAAAATGGAAAAGCTAGAGTACATGCTGACATTGAAGAAGCAAGTGCTGATGAAGCAATTGCAAGTTGCCCAGCTGGTGCAATTTCAAAATAGTAAAAGTAAAAAAGATTCGTTCAATCGAATCTTTTTTATTGCTCATTTTTGTTTACTTTTTCAATCAAAGTTCGCATTGGTTTATAAATTGCTAATGTTGCAAGAACAACTATTGCATCTTTGATAAAATTAAATGGAAGTAAAAACTCATAACTGATTTTAATATCAGTAATACTTTTAATTGATAGATCAAATACTTGAAACATACCTATAATCATATTGTTTCCATATATAAAACCATAAAGTGGAAAAATTAAATAAAGACCTACTATACAAGAAAAAATCAAATTTGAAACAACACCTACAATAATTGCAATCGTAACGCCTGTAAAATTTCTTTTTTTATTATAAATAAGAGTTGCTGGAATTATAAAAGCGCATCCATAAATAAAATCTGCCAAAACACCAATTCCAGCTGTAGCAGGGATATCAGTAATCAATTTAAAAGCACTTTTCATTAACATTAAAAAGAAAGCCATTAAAGGTCCATATGCAAAACCTGCTAGTAAAACAGGAATTTCATCTAGATGTATCTTCAAAAAAGTTGGCGCAAAAGGAAGTGAAAATTGAAATCCTGGAACCATATATAAAATAATTGCTAAACTTCCAAAGATAGAAATTTTTGCTATATAACTAATTACTCTTCGCCTATTATTTTCCATAAATTAGAACTTTATTTTCCCTCTACGAATATATTTTTCGATTCTTTTTAAAGCTATGTCTTTATTTTCTTTAGATTCAAATTTTAATGTAATACTTTGCTTTGTAATAATTAAATTGTTATTTATTTGTTTTTGATTTGAGATCGAATTAACCAATCTTTCAGTTTCTCTTACACTCAAATGCTGATTTAAAATTTCATTAACAATATAATTTATTTGATCTTCTGAAAGTCTAGAAAAAGCTTTAGCGTGACCATAACTAATTTCACCTTTCGAAACTAATTTTAATATCTTAGAATCTAATTCAGATAATTTCATAATATTAGAAATTTGTGATGGAGATTGCTTAAAAAGAAGCGACAAGTCCTTATTTTTATAATGAAACTCATCAGTTAACCATTTGCATAAATATGCTTCTTCAACAACATTATTTCCTTTTAAACCACGAGTATAAATCGCCATAACTAATAAAGTTTCTTCATCACTAAAATTTTTTACTAAGCAATCAATAGTATCAATTCCAGCACGCAATGCTGCAAAATATAATTTTCGACCATGAATTATTTCGTATTTCTTATCTTTAGGACGCACTAAAATTGGAGAATACAAATTATTTTTCATAATGTCTTTGTATTCATCTAACTTTTCTTCATTAAAAACAACTTTCTTAAGATATTTTGAATCTTCGATATCGTTTATATTTATTTTGCGAACAGTTTCTTGATGATAACCATTTTCTAAATTCTTTAATGCATCACTTCTAATATATCTCTTTAAAAGTGTTTTTAGATTTGTCTTAACAATTTTTTCTTTAGTTTCCTTCATGATCAATTACCTCGCGAGTTAATTGAAGATAAGCTAAACTTCCTGCGCTACTTGGTCTGTATAAAATTGCAGGCATTCCACGAGCACTCGCTTCACTTAATGAAATATTTCGTGGAATCATAACATTAAATGTAGTTTCTCTAAACAAATTCCTAACTTGACTAACAACTTCTTTGCCTATGTTAGCATTTGGTTCATACATTGTTAATAAAAAACCTTCGATTAGAAGTTCTTTATTGTATGCCCCTTGTACTTTAGTGATTGTGCCAAGAATTTGTGCTAAACCTTCCATTGCAAAAAATTCACATTGAACCGGTACTAAAACACTATTTGCTGCACTTAAAGCATTCAAACATAAAATGCCTAAAGATGGCGGACAATCTATGATAATATAATCGTAACTTTTATTGATATGAGAAATCATATTTTTTAAAACATAAAATGGTTGCAAACTTTTTTGACTTATTTCGCTTTCTAAATTAGATAATTTTAAATTTGCCGGTAATAGATCGAGATTTTTCATCATAGTCTTTCTAATTATTTTATTAACATCAACATCTAAAATTAATGCATCAAAAACATTTTTATTTATCAATGTAATATCAACACCCAATCCACGACTTGTATTCCCTTGTGGATCAAGATCAATTAAAAGAACGTGTCTTTCAAGCGATGCCAATCCTGCACTTAGATTGATTGCTGTCGTTGTTTTCCCAACTCCGCCTTTTTGATTTGCTATGGCTATAATTTTTCTCATTACAATGGTCTCTTTTTAATCTGTGAAAAGTTACGTGGAAACTTTTTATCTGTTTCTTTGTTCTTTACAATTATTATATTAAATCTTTTTTCATTTGAAATAGGCAATTTTCTTTCCTGAATTTGCAAAACACTACAATATAACGTTTTAAATGCATTCTTGCACCTTGCAATTTCTTCTAAATATTTTTCGCCCTTATATGCAACAAGAATACCACCAACTTTTAAATATGGAATTGAAAGTTCTAATAAAATTTGCAAATCACTTACTGCTCTAGATACAACAATATCAAATGATTCTCTTTCTTTATCAGATATATCCTCAGCTCTTTTTTCAAGAACTGAGCAATTTTTTAGCCCAATTTTTTCAATAGTATTTCTTAAAAAATTACATTTCTTACCAGTTGTTTCAAGAAGAGCAAAACTAGAATTATCGTATGTAATTGCTAAAGGAATTCCAGGAAACCCAGCGCCACTTCCTATATCAAGCACTTTTTTATTATTAAAATCAACAACTTCACTTGGTAATAATGAATCATAAAAGTGTTTTTCGTTAAAAGCATCATCATCAGTAATAGCTGTTAAATTCATTTTTTCGTTTTCTTCCAAAACGATTTTTTTATATAGTTCAAATATTTCCTTTTTTTCCATTAAATTTTCTTATCTCTCTTTAAATACAAAATTAATGTTGTAATATCAGCAGGATTTACACCACTAATTCTACTTGCTTGCCCTACAGTTTTTGGCTGAATAGCACTTAATTTTTGTCTTGCTTCGAGTGCTAATCCATCCATATGCATATAATCAATATCATCTTTTAATTTAACTTCTTCAAATTTTCTTAGCTTTAAGGCTTCTTTTCTTTGATCCTTTATATAACCTTCATATTTGATGCTTATTTCAAGTTCTTCTTCGCCACTTAAAGTAAGTTCTAAATCTGATGGTATATCTAAATATTCTTTTAATCTAATATATTTAACGCCACTTCTTTTTAATATTTCAGAAGCAGTTACACCATTTTCAAGATGTTCATAACCAAGTTCAATAAGATATTCGTTAACTTTGCTAGTTTTTCCTAGATGGGTTTTATTTAATATTTCAGTTAATTTGGCAATTTTCTCACGTTTTTCAATAAATTTCTTATATCTTTCTTCAGAAATTAAACCAAATTTATAGCCATAATCAGTTAAACGCATATCAGCATTGTCGCTTCTCAAAAGTAATCTATATTCTGCTCTACTTGACAATAATCTATAGGGTTCTTTTGTTCCTTTTGTAATTAAATCATCAATCATAACGCCAATATAGGCTTCATCTCTTTTTAAAATAAATGGTTCTTCGCCCTTTATATAATTGCCAGCATTAATTCCAGCCATTAACCCAAGTCCTGCAGCTTCTTCATAACCGCTAGTTCCACAAATTTGACCAGCTATAAAAAGACCAGGCCATTTTTTAACCATTAAAGAAACATCAAATTGAGTTGGATCTAATGCATCGTATTCAATTGCATATGCATATTTTAAAATTTTAGCATTTTCAAGACCTGGCAAACTGTGAACCATCAAATCTTGAATTTCTTCAGGCATACTTGTTGAAAAACCTTGAAGATAAATGCTATTTGTATCGTAACTTTCAGGTTCTAAAAATAACTGATGCCTTGGTTTATCTGAAAATCTTACAATTTTATCTTCAATTGATGGGCAATATCTTGGACCAACACCTTCAACTAAACCCCCATACATAGCTGAATCTTTTAAGTGTTCACGAATGATTTTGTGTGTCTCTGGCGTAGTATAAATTAACCAACATGGGATTTGATCTTTTATAGGTATAAATTTATTTGATTCATAACTAAAACCTTGATCTTCAACATTGCCATATTGAATTTCACCTTTGGAAAAATCTATTGATTCTCTAGCAATACGTTGTGGAGTTCCAGTTTTTAATCTAATTAAAGTAATTCCCATTTTTCTTAAAGAGTCGCTTAAACCAATTGAAGGTTGTTCTCCATCTGGACCGCCCAGCACTTTTTTGTGACCTCTTAAAATATCACTATCCATATATGTTCCGGTTGCTAAAATAACAGCTTTGCTATGAATTTCTTCATCTCCAATAATTACGCCCTTAACTACCTTATCATCATGGATTAAGTCGGTTACCATACCTTCTTTTATATCAAGATTTTCAGTATTTTTAAGATGTTCTTGAATGAAATGAGGATATCTTTTTTTATCAGCTTGTGCTCTTAAACATTGAACTCCAGGACCTTTTGCAGTATTTAACATCTTCATTTGAAGATATTCATTATCTGCGGCTTTTCCCATAAATCCACCAAGTGCATCTATTTCTCTAACAACAATTCCTTTAGCGCTTCCACCAATTGAAGGATTGCATGGCATATTTGAAACCATTTTAAAATTCAATGCAACAAGTAAAGTTTTTAAACCTCTATTTGCACATGAAAGAGAAGCTTCAACTCCAGCGTGGCCCCCTCCAACAACAATAACATCATATAACTCTTTAATTTCGTTTTTCATGTTCTCTTATGATAGTTTTTTCAAATTATGTTATCAATATTATTTTATATATTTATTGCAAAAAAATATGGAACTTTGTGTTCCATATTTTAGGGGAAATTTATTTATAAAGGTAAATCCTTTTTATCAAAAACGTAGAATGATAATAAGTAAGTAATTACTGTAATTCCCACCAATCCTATTAATTTATACCAATAAACTACATCATCGGCTAAGACTGCATTAGAATCAAAAAGAGATAAAATAGTCACATAATTGAAATAATTCATTGCTTCAATTCTAATAGTTCCAGGCATGGTTTTTGTCCCAAACAATCCAAGGATTGAACAAATATAGAAGAAAATTGAAAGACCTCCACCAAGAGCAACTGCATTAGTAGTTTTATTAAATAGCGAACTAGAGAAGAAACAAATTCCTGAGATAGCAAGTGTTACTAAATAATTTCCTAGGCCAAATAACAATATATTCTTAATTGTAATCGAAGTTTCGATATCACCACTACCCGCTAAAATTCCAAAATAACGAGCTAATAATGCAAAGCCAGTTAAAACAAGAGCCATTACAGTTTCAGTAAAAATCAAATAAACAGCTTCTGTAAATATATATGTATTTCGTTTAATTGGTGTAGAGAATGTGAATGCAAGTGAACCATTTTCGACTTTTTTACAAACAAGATTATTACTTAACATAATTGTGTATCCCATTGGAATTAATAAGCAAGCTAACGCAAACCCTATAGCCCCGAGAACAATTCCATATGTATTCATTTCTCCCATTTCAGTTAAGGAAGTATGAACTGAATTTGGAAGTTGATCCATAATACCTTTACCAGCAATTGATGTTGCAATTAAGCTTGCATCACTTGATGAATAACCAGCATCAATTTTATCTTGATATAATTTTTTATATGAAGCAATTGAACTTACGGCATATGAATTAATTAAATTCATTGTTTCTTTGCCACTGTTTCTTCCTTCTGCACTCGTAATATCATAAACATCTGTAATATTTGCATCATATTTTTCATTATAATCATCAATTAATTGTTTTTCTGCTTTTGTTGAAACATCAAGTATGACTTTATTTTCTATTTCGCTTTCGATTATATTGTCTCCATCAAAATAGTTGTTTTTGCCATCAGTTCTTGTAATAAAGTCATCCATAAACTCATTAAGATCATTTTTGATTTGCTCAACATCTTCTTTGGCATCCTCTTTCGCTTGTTTAATTTCTTCATCAGTATAAGGCTCGCCAGTCAATGCTTCTTTTCGCATCTTTTCTAAACTTGTAGCATTTGCACCGAGATTTCCATCAACTTTGATAAATTTATCTTCGTCAAATTCTTTAACTTCTACTTCTTCATAAATAATATTGCCTTTTGAGTCTTTTTTTCCTGAATCTTTAAGAGTAATAGGCCAGCCAAGTTCACTTGTTTTATATTTAACTTCAAAATCTGGAAGATATGAATAGTAAGCATTTTCTTCAATTGTTGCGACAACTTTCGCAACAACTTCATCTTTTATAACTTCTTCCTTATAGTTTTTTTCATTGAACCACTTATCAACATTATTTTGATAATTATCTTCAATATTGCTTAAAAGATATATAGCATCTTCATCATCACTTAATAATTTTCCAAGTTCGAATCCATATTTATAAGAAACCTCATTCTTATTTGATTGAATAGTATAAACTTCATTAATTGAATCTGATAATAACGTTTTAACCTTGCTTGTAGTTGAAGATTCTAAATTGTAACTTGTTCCAATATATTCACTAAATACTGATGGTACAACCATATACATCATTTCGTTATAGGATAAATTTTTATTTGTTTTGTAAACATTAAAATATCCGCTTATTGTGCCTATCATTAATTTTTTTGAACTTTCATCAAGTGTAAGAGAGTTTATATTAGTATTTGCAAGTTTCATTATTTCGTTATAAGCATAATCATCGCTATTTGTTGCTTGTAAGTATTGATTATAGGCAACTTGCAATTGTGAAATACTCGATTTTAAAGTTTCATTGCTAACAAAATCAATTGTGGTGCTGACAACAGTATTTAAATTTTCTATTGAATCATATGTGGTTTCATAAGCAACAGCACTATTTATATAAGAATTATAGTAACTTATGCTTCCAGATTTAATTGTTGTTTCATCTCCCGCAGATGAAAATAAATTCTTCAAAGCACTTGAAGTCGCATTAATATGCAATGTCGATAAAATCCCAATTACAACAGCAATTAAAGCGCCATTTGCTAATGAAATGCCAGCTAAAGCTTTCCCATTGCTTTTAAATGATTCTCTAAAAATGGCATGTGAAAAAAGATGTGATTTTTTAGCTTTTTTCTTTTTAAGATTGTTTAATTCTGGTGGTAACGCCATAACTTCTTCATTTAAATTTTTTTGTTCCATAACTAACTCCTTTTATTTAAATTTTCGTCAAAATATGATTGCAATGAATAAGGTTTTTGAGATAAAAACTTAAGTTCTTTTTTGTTAAGTTTTTTTAATAAATCATCAACAGATTTAGCCTCAATTCTAATTGTTAATTGATTGTATTTTGGTTGATTTTTAATAATGTGTTTTTTGTAATAATCAGAAAATTCTTCATAATCTTTTTGTTTGATAAACTCAATTTTATAATCTCGCAATGTTCTTTTTCTAATTTCATTACAATCAACAACACATGTTATTTTCCCTTTATTAATAAAAACAACCCTATCACAAACCTTTTCAAGTTCCTCAATCGTATTACTGGTCATTATGATTGTTGTTTTCTTCTTTTTTTCATCCATGACTATGTTTAAAAATTCATCTCTCATTAATGGATCAAGCCCTGTTGTAGGTTCGTCCATAATAAGTATTGGTGCACCTTTCATCATGCTTGCAACAATTGAGGTTTTTTGTTTCATACCTTTCGACATTCGTTTTGGATAAGCAGTAACATCAAGTTGCATTCTTTTAATTATCTTATCTGCTTTATCTAAATAACTATTGTCTAATGAAGAAAGAGATGCATAACTTTTTAAAAATTCATTTCCAGTTTTTAAATCTGGAAAGTTTATTTCACCTGGAATATATCCAATATAATTTTTCGTAATTTGTGAATCTTTATTGGCATCAAAGTTATAAATTGAAATCTTTCCTTTATCTGGTTTTATAAAACCCATAATCTCTCTTAAAAGCGTTGTTTTACCAGCACCATTTTCACCCATGATACCAACAGTTTCGCCTTTAAAAATTTTAAGATTTATACCAAAATTCCCTCTTCCATTTCCATAATCTTTAGTTATATTTTTAATATTAATAATTACTTCTTTTTTCATATTAAATGCCCTTAAATTCCTTATCTTCTTTATAGAATTTCATAAAGTAATCTTCTAAAGATTCTTTTATTTCTTTAAAATCTAAAACCTTTTTTGTTGAAAGCAAATTTATAAATTTTGAAATGTTTGAATCTTCGATTGCAAAAGTAATTTCTCTTTTTTTATCATCTCTTTCAATAATTTTGAATTTTTTACCATTATTATCTTCAAATTCACCATAAGATTTTTCATCAAATTTAACTTTATATATTTTATGAGTATTATGTTTTAAATCATCAGCTATGAATGTAGAAACAATTTTTCCATCTTTAATAACGGCAATTCTATCACAACTAGCATCAACCTCTCTAAAGATGTGTGAAGATAAAAGTATTGTTTTTCCTCTTTTCTTTTCTAATTTAATAAGCTCTATAAACTTATCTTGCATTTCTGGATCGAGCCCACTAGATGGTTCATCCATAATGATAATATCTGGATCGGACATAAATGCACAAACTACAACCAGTTTCCTACGCATACCAATACTCATTTCCTTGCATAATAAACTAGTATCTAACTCAAATTCTTTTATGAGCCAATTAAGAAATGTTTTATCTTTAACATTTTTTAATTCCATTTGATTTTTAATAACATCTTTGCCTTTTAATAGTGGTGGTAATGCAATTTCTCCTGGAATATACGAGACGTTTTGCATTACTTCATATCTATTTTTTAGAGTTGATTTCCCATATATTAAAGCTTCTCCACTATCTGGTTTTGTAAAGCCCATTAACATACGAATTGTTGTAGATTTTCCGGCGCCATTTGGCCCTAAATATCCAAAGCACTCGCCCTCTTTTACATCAATACTAACATCAAAAACACCCCTGCCATGGCCAAAGTCTTTTGTTAGATGGTTAATTTCAATTAAATTCTCCATTTATTGACCTCCTAATAAGAAATTGCACTGTTGCCCAATTTCTTTATAGTAGTATAATAATGAATGTAAAAAATGAAAGACAGAAATCCACTTTTTACACTCAAACCCCTAAATTGGTCAAAAAATTCAAAAGGAGATAAAAAAGTGCAAAATCAATTATTAACAAAAGAAGATAAAAGGGTCATTAGAAGTAAAAGAGATTTATCAAATGCTCTAGATGAGTTGTTAAATGAGAAAAATTTTGATGATATATCAGTTCAAGATATAACAAATAAAGCTTTAGTTAGTAAAAACACCTTCTATAACAACTTTTTAGATAAAAATGAATTATTAATGTATCTATTTACAAAATATTCTTTAGAAATATTTGAGCAAATTGAACCGTTACTTAATAGTGATGCTTCTTTTGAAATAATTTCTAAAGAAGCATTAAAATGTATCCTAAATTATTTTACTGAAAATTATTTTAAGTTCAAAAAAATGATTGAAAACGATAGAAGTAAAGCATTGTATTGGAACTTCTACAAATTTATTCAAGGCATTGTTGCTTATATTTTTGATAATTATCATGAAAAACTTCCATTAGGAATGCCTCTTGAAATAGCATCACCATTCCTTGCTGGAGGAATATCTAACTTGATATATTCAATGATGTTAAGTAATAAAACATATTCTAAAGATGAAATTTATAATTATCTTATTAAATTATCAAAAATCGATTTTCAAAAAGTTCAAACAAATTAGTTGTTTGAACTTTTTTATATAAAAAGAAGTGTGGTTTAACCTACACTTCCATCCATATCCATTTTAATTAATTGATTAAGTTCAACTGCATATTCCATTGGGAGTTCTCTTGAAAATGGTTCAATAAATCCCATAACCATCATTTGAGTTGCATCTTTTTTTGAGATTCCTCTACTCATTAAATAAAATAATTTATCTTCATCAATTTTAGAAACTGTTGCTTCATGTTCTAAAAAAGATTGATTATTTAAGCACTCATTCTTTGGAATTGTATCTGATTTAGATTTATCATCTAAAATTAATGTATCACATTGCACATGTGCTTTTGATCCAATTGCTGAAGGCATAATTCTACAAGTGCCACGATAATTACTTATACCACCATTTCTTACGATACTCTTCGATATAATTTCACTTGTGGTATTCTTTGCTAGGTGAATCATTCTAGCACCAGCATCTTGATATTGTCCTTTACTAGCTACAGCAATAGAAATACAAACACCTTTTGCACCTTCACCTTTTAAAACACATGCAGGATATTTCATATTAACTTGCGAGCCAATGTTTCCATCAATCCATTCCATACGTGCATTTTCATAGCATACAGCGCGTTTTGTAACAAGATTAACAATATTATTTGACCAATTTTGAATGGTTGAATATCGACATTTTGCACCTTTTAAGATTACAATTTCAACTACTGCTGCATGTAAACTGTCTTTTGAATAAATAGGCGCAGTGCATCCTTCAACATAATGTACATCAGCACCCTCATCAACAATGATTAATGTTCTTTCAAATTGACCAGTTTTTTCATTATTGATTCTAAAATATGATTGCAATGGTTTTTCAAGTTTTACACCTTTTGGAACATATATAAAACTTCCACCACTCCAAACAGCACCATTTAAAGCACTAAACTTATTATCATTAACAGGAACTACTGTTCCAAAATACTTTTTAAATAATTCAGGATATTCTTTTAAAGCAGCATCAGTAGATAAAAATATAACACCTTTTTCTTCAACTTCTTTTAGCATATTATGATAAATCATTTCAGATTCATATTGAGTCGCTGCACCCGCTAAATATTTTCTTTCAGCTTCAGGAATACCTAGTTTTTCAAATGTATTTTTAATAGTCTCTGGGACTTTATCCCAACTATCTTCTTCTTTCCCATAACGAGTAAAATATGTATACGAATCAAAATCCAAATTTGAAAGATCTGGACCAAAAGAAGGCAATGGTAATTCTTTAAACTTTTTATAAGCCTCAAGTCTAAAATTTAACATCCAGTCTGGTTCGTTTTTCATTTTAGAAATTAAACGAATTTTATCTTCATTTAAGCCTAAACCGCTATTAAAAATAGATGTATCCTTATCCTTAAAACCATATTTATAGTCTTCATTAAATTCAATATCATTTTTCTTCATGGTGGCATTCATCCTCCATAATTTTTTCAAGACCATTCCAACCAATAGTAGCACATTTGATTCTTGCTGCTTGTTTTGATGTATTCATAAAAACAAGCGCTTCCTCTAAAACAGAATCATCATATGGTTTTTCATAAATCATATTTGTGTATTGAGTAAATATATATTTTGCTTCATCAAGCGATTTATTAATAACTAAATCACACATGATATCGGTAGATGCAGTCGAAATCGTGCATGCTACTCCATCAAACATAGCATCTACAATTTTATTGTTTTCAATTTTTAAATAGACAGTAATATCATCAATACAACTTGTTGAATCCATACGAACTTTTAAATACCCATTTTCGTTTTCAGGCTTTTTCTTATGTTGTGGATTTGAATAATGATCCATGATGATTTCTCTCATCATTTCAGGACTAAAAGTAAGCATCTAAAATATTACCTCCTGTCTTTAAAGCTTCATAAAGTTGATCAATATCCTCTTTATTGTTATAAAAATAAAGTGAAATTCTAACAGTACCAACTGCGTGTAAGAAATCTAATAATAATTTTGCACAATGCTGGCCGCTTCTAACACAAATTCCTTTACTATTTAAATATGTCGCTTCATCTTGTGGGAAAACATCTTTTACATTAATAGTTATAATCCCAGTTTCAGCATTTTCATTATAAATAATAATGTTATCAAGAGTTTTTAATTTTGAAATAGCATATTTTCTTAATTCTATTTCATACTTTTCAATGTTATCCATTCCAATTGAATTTAAATAATCAATTGCAGCCCCTAGCCCATAAATTCCTGCTAAATTTTGGGTTCCAGCTTCAAATTTTAATGGTGGTTCAAGAAGCGAAACGTTTCCACATAAGTCAAAACGAATGTTGTCTCCTCCACCAACCATTAAAGCATCCATTTTCTTTAATAAATCGAACTTACCATAAATGACGCCAGTCCCAGTTGGTCCACACATTTTGTGACCACTGAAAATTAAAAAATCACAATCTAAGTCTTTAACATCAACTTTCATATGGGGTACCGATTGAGCTCCATCAACAACTAGAATAATTCCATGTTGATGGCAAATTTTAGCAATTTCTTTAATATTGACTATGTATCCTAAAACATTTGTAACTTGCGCAATTGAAACAATTTTTGTGTTTGGTGTAATTGTTTTTTCGAAATTCTCAATTGTTAATCTTCCTTCATTATCTAAAGGAATATAATTAATTTTGCAACCAGTTAAATCTTTGATTTTAAACCAAGGCAAAACATTGCTTGCATGTTCAGCTTCTGTTAATAAAATTTCATCATTTTCTTTTAAATATTTAAAACCATAACCAAAAGCAATTAAATTTAAGGACATTGATGCGCCAGAAGTAAAAACAATTTCTTCCTTATTTGCATTTAGAAATTTCGCAACTTTTTCTCTAACTGAATCAACCATTTCATCAACAGAATATGCGAGATCATAATCTCCTCTATGAGCATTAGCACATTCTTTTTCATAATATCTACTACATGCATCAATTACACATTGTGGCTTAAAACTAGTAGCAGCATTATCAAGATAAACGAAACGATGATTTTGCATCTTTTCGTTATTTTTAAACATAGGAAAATCTTGTCTTATTTTTTCTACATCAAACATATCAAAAACTCTCCTTTATATACGATTCAATCACTTTTTTTCTAGATTCATCAAAATAATTTTCAATAGGAATTAAATATCCTAAAGTAATTAACCTTCTTGCTTCTTCTTCGCTTAAACCACGACTCTTTAAATAGAAAACATGGTCTTCATTTAAAGAACCAATTGCACAAGCATGATTTGCAATAATGTCATCGCAATCAATCTTTAAAACAGGACTTGCTTTTGCTTTGCTTTGTTTATCAAAAAGAATAACTTTTACCATCTGATTTGCATATGACTTAATACTATTTTTCTCAATATGACTTATACCTTTTGCATTAATTTCGCCATCTTGTAAAGCAACCCCATACCCTTCAAAATTGCTATTAGATTTTCTACCTAAATGATCAAAACCAATATCATAAAATTTCTTAATTCCTTTTGTTGCAATTGATGAAAATTTAAATTCACTATTTGCATTTTCTCCAAATAAAATTATATTTGATTTTAAATTAGTATTTTCATTTGAAAAATCAGCGAAATATATGTTAAAAATGCCATCATATTTAACATCGCCTAATATTTCAAAATCAGTCTCTTTTTTAGTGCTAATTAAGTGTAAATTCACGCATGAACTTTGATTCACATGGAAAATGATATGGTTTTTTGAACTATAGTCATTTATGAACACATCGATTTTTGTATTTGGAAGTGTCGAAAATACCACTGGTTTTGTTATATCTTTTAATGATATTTCAAATATTCCAGAATTTTCAAAAACTATATCAAAACCCGCATCAATTATTGAATTACTATTTATTTTCATTCTTCATTAATTCCTTAGTTGCGCATACGCCAATTGAAACTTTACTCATCTCTTTGTTTTCTTTTGCAATTTCAATTCCAAGTTCACTCTTAATCCATTCATATCCTTCTTGGTCTATACGCTTAAAAATTTCTGGACCACCTTCAACAGCAATTTTTCCATTAATCATAACAGCAGTTCTATTTGGTTTTATTAAATCAAAAAGTCTTGCATAATGTGAAATTACCATAAATGTTGATCCCTTTTCTTTTTGCTTATTAATTACTTCGCTAATAATATTTATTGCATCAACATCAAGTCCACTATCTATTTCGTCAAGCATAACAAATTCAGGATTTAATAAAATCATTTGAAGAATTTCATTTCTCTTTTTCTCTCCACCAGAAAAACCATCGTTCAAACTTCTATTAACCATATCCATTGGAAGTTTAACTTCTTTTGATGCTGTTTCTAATGATTTATAAAATTTATAAAGAGTTAAATGTTCTTTGCTTCTTGCATTAATCATTGACTTATAAAAATCAGCACTAATAACTCCAGGTATTTCAAATGGATTTTGAAATCCCAAAAATATTCCTGCTTTGCTTCTTTCATCAACAGTCATTTTTAAAACATCTTTACCATCAAAAGTAATCGACCCTTTTGTAACAACATAATGAGGATTCCCCATTATTGCGGCTAAGAGTGTTGATTTGCCATGACCATTAGGACCAAGCAATGCTAAAAATTCGCCTTTTTTGATTGTTAAATTAACACCTTTAAGAATTTCTTTATCATCTACACTAACATGTAAATCTTTTATTACCAATTCATTCATAGAATAACCTCAAATCCTCGAGTATTTTATATCAAAATCATATGTAAAACAAATAAAACGATTATTTCGTCTTTATACTAAAGTATAAGTTTTTTAATATTGCATGATTTTTTATTGTTTTAATCATGATATGAGTATAAAATGTGAGTTGCTATTTTAAAAGTAGTTTTATTTAGACATGGAGGATTACTGATGAAGAAAAGCAAAAAGATTTTAGTACTTGCAGCAGCAACTGTAAGTTTGCTTTCTTTAGCGGGCTGTAACGAAGTTACATCTAATGGGAATGTAATTATTTCATTTAAAGACGTAGATGGAAAACAAACAACATATACCGCTGATGAATTATTCAAAAAATATACTGAGTCTGACCAAGATAGCACTGAAAAATATTACAACGCAATTTATAACGTTATGGTTAGACAATGGTTTGAAAGAAGTGAGAATGCTACATTAAAAGCTGAATGCGATAAACAAGCGCAAATTAATCTTGATAGTTTCAAATCAAAGGCATCAACAAATGCAAGTGATAATGGCACTTCTTATGATACAGAATGGGAAAGTATTTTAGATTCCGAATTATCTGATATTGCTGAATCAAAGAGAAACGAAGAAGAATTATTGCTTAAATTACAATTAAGTGAATACAAAACCAAACTTGAAGATACTTACTATGATACTTTCAAAACTTGGAAAAAAGATACCACAGAAGACGAAAGCGAAGAAAAAGAAAACAACTTATTCTGGGGTGAAAAAGGTTATCTTAAGGAAAGATTACCATACCATGTAAAGCATATTTTGGTTAACGTTGATGCATCAAGTGGTGCTTATTACAATGGTCAAATTTCAAGCGATAATGTTAATAAATTATTTTTAACTATTAGCGAACTTGCTAATGGAACAAATTTTGGACAAATCGCTGAAGATCTTTCAGATGATTCAGGTTCTGCTTCCAAATTTGGTGATCTTGAAATTATGGATACATCAACAAGTTACGTTAATGAATTTAAACTTGGTATTTATGCTTATGATACTTATTTCAACACAAATGAAGAAGTAAATAAATCATTATCATCAAACGATAATCCATTTAGCATTCCAGAAGAAGATGCAACTTATGTTAAATCACTTGGAATAGCATCAATTCCTTTTGGAGCTATTGTTAAAATGAACGAATTAAAAGATGTCGTTACTGATGATAACAACAAAAAAGTTAACGATGATGATGCAACTTACTATCCAAGAAATATTTTATTCAACAAGTATTTCAACAATCATAACCTTGCATTTATCACACCTGATGAATTATCAGGAGAAAATCCAACACTTGAAGATGCAGACGATAATTTAAATAAGCATTACACTGATTTAGATGAAAACGGACGTTGGACAAATGGTTCTCAAAACAGCACATATGCTTCAATGAAAGGTTTCAGAGATGTTGTCATCAAAAATTATGATAATAATGGAAATTATACAGGAACTGTAACCAAGAAAATTCTTTGCGATAATGATGGAAACCCAATTCTTGTTGTTAGAGCTGGAACATCAAGTTATCAAGGAATACACTTCATTGTTGTAAATAGAAGTGCTCTTGAAGAAAATAAAACTGTAACAAATGATGGAGAAACATATAACGTTCCATTAAATGAATATTACGCAAACGAAAACCCATTAACAAATTCAAATGGTATTAATCCAGATTTCCCACAAACTGCAAGTGGAAAACAAAAATTAACCTATATGAATAGTTACTCTATGACTTACGATGATTATAGTTCAAGAGCTGATGCTGTTAAGTCAAAGGTCAAAGGTTTTGATTCAAATTATGAAATGCGTATTTATACATGGTTAGTTGATAAACTCGATATTAAATTCAATACCGTTTCAGGTGTTAACGTTGGTGAAAAAATTACTAACTATATTGAGCAAAAGAGAAATTCAAGCGAATATAGCTTAGATGAATCAAATACTCAAACTTGGGATACTTTCATTGAACAACTTGAAGTTCAACAATCTCAAAGAAAAACAAAATTAATTCCAGAAACTTGTGCATTACATTTTAAAGAAGGATTTAAAAACAATGCTGATGAGACAGTTAGGGAGGCTTGTTATTATGAAAAATAAAAAATTAGTTACAGTACTTGCATTAGCAAGTGCAGTTCTCCTTACTTCTTGTAATGATACAATCTATTCTCGTCCAACTGATGATGTTAAAGATCAAACTTTAATCAATAACACAACTGTTGCTCATAACACAGTTGAATGGTTATATGATACTTTACATGATTCATCTTCTTCGTCAGAAGATGTTCAAGATGCAGTCTTTAAAGTTTTAGAAGAAGGAATTTTTGGTGCTTATTCTGTAAATACAAGTGGTGAAGTCGTTATCGAAAATTGGGACAACGCAAGTGATTCAGAAAAACTTAGTTTCATCAAATCACATAAAGCCTATTGGGATAAAGCAAAACAAGCCGATAGTAATAAATATGATTATATAGAACCAACAAGTCTTACAGATACTATCAAAGCTCGTGTTGAACTCTTTAAGACTATGGTCAAAAAAGAAATTGTTACAACACTTTTCGATAAAGCAAATGTTGATTCATATAAATATAGAAATTATTTTTATGAAAGTAAATTTGCTCGTAGTTTAGCTGGTGATTTCTATAAGATCGAAGGCGTAAGCGATATTTACAATTCCAAGCATGATGATGCATCTTCCACTATTTTCACAAATAAAGTTATTATTGATAATAGTGTTACAAAAGAAGATATAACCACAATTATTGGTACAAACAATAATTTTGAAAAACCAGTTTTACATTTAGGTTTATATAGCGATTATATTAACAAAGAAATTGTTCCTACAGTTATGCAAAACTTACTTATCGAACAATATGTTTATGATAACCAATATACAACAATCAGTAGAACTCAATCTCGTAAAATTAGATATATTTCTATCTCTACCGAAACTAAAAACGTTAGTGATGCACGTAGATTAATCAATCAATTTGTTGAAGATTATGTTAATAAATCAAAGAAAGGCGAAGATATTAATTACGATATCTTAGCAAATGCTTGGAAAGGTATTTATTCTGATTTATTTGATAAAAATGGTAATCCAATTAATGAATCAGGAAAACTTCTTGTTGATAGTGGATTCACTCTTGGAACACCAAGTAAAGATGGAACTGCAATTAAAAAGTTTGCTGATGGAAAAGAACATCCATATTATAAAAATACAAAATATGGTGATTTAATTGAAGATTTTGCAAAAATAACTTTAAACCCATTAACAACTGATAGTTCAACAGAATCAACATTTACATCAAGCGGTAGTTATTCAATTGAAACAGGTTTAGAAATTAAAACTGATGATATCAAAATCACAGACTACACTACATGTGAATGGGGAACTAAAGATAGTGGTTTCTCATCATTACCAAGCGATGTTAAAACAAGATTGTTCGACTATACAGTCATGACTGATTTCAATAGTCCTACAAATATTGATACAACATCCTACTTAAAAGAAATTAATGGTCACTATTTCTTAAAACGTAGTATTTCTCAAACAGATGATGCAACAGATTCAATCGTTATTAAGGATAGTTCAAGCTTCTATATTGTTGAAGTTTTAGAAGCACCTTCACAGGCTAAATTAACAATTGGTGGTGAAAATGCTTATGAAAATACTGCAGCAAATGGTTTGAAGCAAGAAGAGATAAGTAGAACAATTGGTTATACAATAGCGAGTGGTTCAACTTATAAAACAACTGCTTTCACTCATTATTTAGAAGATTGCGAAATCATTTACCACGATCAATCAATCTACGATTACTTTAAATCTCAATATTCAGATTTATTTAAAAATGATTAATACTTAAAGACTGCATTATTGCAGTCTTTATTTTTATATATAAAATAAGGATATAGGAGGAAATCAAAAATGAAATTTGATCCAAATTGTATTTTTTGTAAAATTGCCGACCACAAAATTAATGCAACAATAATTTATGAAGATGATGATGTTATAGCTTTCTTAGACACTAATCCTGTAAGTTATGGACACACTTTAGTTGTATCAAAAGAACACTATGATTCTTTTTTATCAACACCTAAAGATGTCATGAATAAAGTAATGAATGTTGCTCAAAGAATTGGCCAAGTAGCGATTACTTCTCTTGGCGCAAAAGGAATAAACATCTTAACAAATTGTTATGAAGCTGCAGGGCAAAGTGTAAAACACTTTCATGTGCATGTAATTCCTAGATATAATGCTCCAGATGGACTCAAACTAGAAATGGGTAAATATGGCGATGTTAATTTGCCTTCTGTAGCGGATAAATTAAAAGATGGTTTAAAATAAAAACATATATATTTACCAAAAATAATAAAAGTTCATAAATGAACTTCCATCAAAAATCCATACGGTTCTCAATTATATTACCGTATGGATTTTATTTTTTATAAAAAACTCTCATAGAATTTGGAATTCCAAATTCTATGAGAGTTCATATATGAACTTTGATTAATCAATTTTATGAGGCTTATAAAATGTACGATTATCGAATGAAAATATCTTATCGGTTTTTTCGCCTTCAGCGATATTTTTATATGCCTTATCTAAAACCATCATTTTGCTATCCATATCATCTATCATAGAAAGCAATAAGGCTTCTCTAGTTTCTGGAAGAATAGGCGATCCAAATTCTTGTTTGCCATGATGAGACAAAATCATATGTTCAAGAAGTACGGGAACCTCGCTTTCAATCTTATTAGCAGCAGAAATTTCTCTAATAATGCTCATTCCAATTGTAATATGGCCAAGAAGGTTTCCTTCAGTTGTATATTTAGTAGTCAATGGTCCAGACAATTCAATTACCTTACCTACATCATGAAGTAAGCATCCAGAAATTAATAAATCATAATTGGCTTCAGGATATAATTTTTGAATTTGCTCAGCTAATTTACACATTGAAACAGTATGATAGAGTAGACCATGATAAAAATCATGGTGACAACTTACACCGGCTGGAAAATCAATAAATTGTTTATAATACTTTTTAAATGTTTCAGTTAAAATCAATTTACAATCTTTGTTTTTAACACTATTGTAATACTTTTTAAAATCAGCAATTAAATCTTCAACTGGAATTGGCGAACTAATAACTAAATTATTTAAATTAACTTCTTCTGGTTTAATTTCATAAGCAGACATAATTTTTACTTGAAGCTTATCTTTATAATCGTAGGCTTGGCCTTCAATTCTTAATATAGCACCAGCTTTTATTTTTTCTACATCGGCAGGAGATGCATCCCATTTTTTTGCCTCAATAGTTCCACTACAATCCTGTAAAACGACATTTAAATAAGTAGTTGCAGCAGCATTTTGAGAAACGCCTTTTGCTACACTTTTAACAATATATATACCATTTGCACTGAAACCATCTTTTAAATCGTTAATCATTTTTCAATTCTCCTAGTTCATCTTTGGTAACTAATTCTTTTACTTTCTCAAAACTATATCCTTTCCCAACAAGTTTACTAATTAAAATATTTGAAATAGGTTTATCTAGAGTTTTCTTTGACAATAGTTTGTTCTTTTCTTTAAAGTAACTTTTAATTAAAGACTTTTCTTCTTTTTCTTCATCAATTTTTAACAAATCGACAATTTCAGAAATTAAAGAAACATCAAACCCTCTTCTCAATAAATTCTCATATATCTTTTTCTTTTGCTTAACAAAATTATTAGAAACATATTTATTTTTAATTAATTCAAAGTATGTTTGTGCCTTTTGTCTTTCTAATTCATCATCAAATACAATCGAATTAATAATTTCACTATCTATATTTTTGGATTTAAAGAAATTGATAATATAATATTTGCCATAACATCCAACATTAAAATATTCCAATGATTGAGTAACATATTTTTTATCGTCTATCACGCCATTTTCTTTTAAAACCTTAATAGCATTATTAATTACTTCCTCAGGATAACCATCAAATTTCTTATCGATCTTCTTTTTGATTTCAAAATTACAATAATTTTTGTTACCAAACTTATTATATCCATATCTTATAATTTCATTTTTATAATCTTCTAAAATGCATTTTTCGATTTGCTCTTTTTTATATTTTTTCCCAACAAAAAATTTAAATTCTTGATAAGTCTCAGGAAGAATTTTAAGTTTAAAATTATCAAAATTTAATGCAATATAATCACTTTTTGCATTAACTTCTTTTAAAATGGCAGTATCACCAATTTCTTCTAATAGCTCTTTCATATACACTCATTATATTATCGTAAAAATTCTTTTCACTAAATTTGTCAATTGATTTAAAAGCTTGCTCCTTAATTTCAGCAATTTTTTTATCATCTAAACTGAGAATTGAATGAAGTTTTGTAGCAAATTCTTCATCCTCCATAAAGAAAAAGCCTGTAGCATCATTTTCAATAATACCAACTAAGTTATTGTCGAATCTACAAAAAATTGGAACATATGAAGCCATTGCTTCCATAAAAGTTAAACCTTGCGTTTCACTTATTGAAGCGCTTAAAAATAAATCACTACATCTATAATAATATTGCGTTTCATGAACATCGACTTTTCCAACAAATCTAACTCTTTCAGATATTTTTAGGCTGTGAGTCATTTCTTTTAAACTTTCAAGTTGTGGTCCATCACCAACAAATAAAATTAATGAAAAATCTTCAGGGTACTTTTCTAAATATTCAGCATATCCTTTTAAAATAACGTCAAAACTTTTTTCTTTTGCGACCCTTCCTAAACATAGCAAGACCTTATTATTTTCTTTAATGTTCCACTTCTTTTTAATTTCTAAAACTTTAGGGTCGTCTTTTTTAACATTTTGAAATCTTGAAAAATCAAAACCCGTAGGAACAACGTTAATATATTGTTTAATCGCAATACTACGCAAATAATTCAAAGTTTTTTCACTTGGAGCAATAATTTCTGTAGATCTTTCCATATCACTTCTTGAAAATTCTCTAATTGTCCATTTTGAAAATCTATCAAAATAACCTTTAGTAGCATAATAAGTATAATCTTCAAGCATTGTATGATATGTATAAACTACTGGAATATCAAGTTTTGAAGCAACTGCAAAACCAAATTGCCCTATAGTGAATGGGGTATTTATATGAATTATATCGAGTTTTAATGTTTCCAAAATTTTAAAAGCTTCATTTGAAAATAATGGAGAAACACGATAACCATATAGTTTTTTTAGCTCAAAGCCTTTAATTCTTAATACATTGTCTTTAAAGCCTTCATTTTCATCGCTACCAGTTGTCACAACATAACAATTATGTCCTCTTTTCCTTAATGATTTAAAAAGAGAATCAACACTTGTAGCAACACCATTAATTTCAGGCACATATGTATCGGTAAATAAAGCAATATTCATTTATTTATTGTCCTTTTCTTTCTTCTCATCTATCTCTTCATTTTCAAATTCTTCAGTTTTGCCTTTCTTCTTTTTTATATAGTTTGCAAACTTTTCTTGTCTATCAATAACATTAGTTTGATAAACTCTATCACTACTAGTTTTACGTTCATCATAAGTTTCCATTTGAATAGTTAAATAGGTCTTCTTATCAGTAGGAATGAGTCTATCTTCAATTGGACCACGAGTTCTATATGTGGCACTAACAATTCCTGTGATTAAGAATGGAATGTGGAATGTCATAAATCTCCAAAGAAGCATAACTGCATTTGTTCCACCACTACTTTCGAAATTTTGCGCAGTAAAGTAATTATTAAATAAAAGGAAAAATACATATTCACTTATTCCACTGGATCCAGGAAGAGGTATTAATCCTGTTATCATTTGATGGAAATTAGTATAAACAATCGATAAAAAGATTTTATTCATAACTTCATCTATGGAACCAAAATCTTTAAATCCGTTCAATGCTAAACCACAAATGAATGGATATGTATCAACTATAATAAGTGCCAAAAAAGTCAAAAGCGAAACAAGAATTGTAAAAGGTATGTTTGATTGAAGACGCCTAAATTCAATACGGAAATTTTCAACTTGAGTATTAACATTTAATCTTGTTTCATCTGGGTTTTTTATTAAGTGCAATTTTGCACCAAAATTAATAACCTTACCTGTAATAAAGTTTTGGAATCTTGTAGATGTTGACATAAAAACTAATAAAACAATAACTAAAAGATTTAAACCAAATCCTAATACAATGAATAAAACAATTGGAATTGGAATCTGTTGTCCATTAATAACTATATTAATTGTTTGTAAATTTAAAAAATCTTTAGCATGAGTTGCAACACTAATAATTCCCATCAAAATTAAACAAGATTGATAAACAATATACATCATAACCATAACACTAGCAGCATTACTTATAGAAATACCTTGTTTTTTGAAAGTATAAATTTGAGCAACTTGACCACCACTTGCGCCAGGAGTAATACCATTATAGAAATTACCTATTGCATGGTTTGCAACAGCTTGATGAAATTTATAACGCCTACTATACAACTTAACAAAAAGCCACAAAATAAATGCATTAAGAATAAACGTAAAAACAATCATTCCACATAAAAGCCAAAAATATTTAAAGTTCATGTTTTTAAATAATTTAAAGACTTCTGATGCAGTATTTCCTTGAGTTAACGAAACAGCTAAAACAACACCTGTTACAATTAAAATGAATAATAAATATGAGATGTATTTTATCTTCTTCTTTTTTCTTTCTTTAGCTTCTTCTTCAGGAGTTTTTTTCTTTGGAGTCTCTAGCGAATAGATATCTTTTTCAGTAACATTCTCTTTTTTGATTTTCATGCAAATATATTATCACAAATGGTCTTTACATTGTATTTACTTTAATGGTTTATTTGGTAAAA